>JAYWCQ010000180.1:0-3517 GCA_043780435.1 Polaromonas sp. | reverse complement strand
GCTTTGAATGGGCTGACGCCCAATCAAAAATTACAAGCCTACAAACTATTTCACCAACCCTCTACCAAGCAGTGGTGCTAATAATGGGGGGATTACCGTTGAGCTGTTGCAAACGGTGGATTAATCAATATGATCCAGCGCAGATTCGGGTTTGAAAGATCAAGACGAAGCTGTTCGGGTAGTTTCCAAGTACGTCCATCATTGAAATCAAAACCAGGCTGCTGCTGACCATCGTCTCCAGTAAATAGATTACCAATGTCGTCATTCAGATAGTCATATTGAAAAACAGTTGCACCAGGAAAAAGGCGTGCGCAATGCTCAACGTCTTCGTTATATAAAGTTGACAAATACACGTTTGGCCAAGCCTGTGCGGGCAGATGGTATTCAAGGTTACCAGTGCCAGCAGCCATATCCCAGACTCGAACATCACCTTTTTCCCACCACTTATGACCAAGTTCATGCTCAATATATTCAAGCGCCTTGCGTGCAAAAGGAAGTGGTGTAAAAAACTCGCCATGTTTGCGACGCTCTACCTCTTCAGTTAAGCGGTCAATTTTCGCGAGAATGCCGCGAGTAGTCTCTGGGTCAGTAACCTTATCGTACAGTCTCCAAAAACGGTCATAGTCGTCCGCAAGAATGCGTTTGATTCGCACTTCCTCAGGTCCAACTTGAAAGTAGACCTTGCCTTCCGCTGCAACAACTTGCGTTCTACCTTGTTGAATATCATTGACGAAATAGCGTGACGATTTGAAGCCATTTCGTACTGACTCCCCGAATACCTCATTCCAGTATGTGAAAACTTCTTCAAAGTTTTCTTCAGTGATGATTTTTTTGTCTCCAAAATCAAAAGCGACCTGTGGTCCAAAGTGCTTATCCAGCGCACGCAAAGCAGCTGCTGATTGCTCGGTGCTTTCCATTGAGAATGCATCGACAGCTTTAAGAGCCGCATGACCAAGAATAGTGGCAACTAATCGAGGATCGGGGCTGGAAGGTCTTAAATCCCAGTCAAATCGTTCTTCTGCGTCTGTAAATAGATCGCGCCAATCTGCGACTTGACCAAGCACAACACTTGTACGATCAATTAGGGCAAAAGTTGCAGGAATACCTTTTCGCCCTAAACCGAGCTTAAGCCTACGAATGTAATAAAGCGTCTGTGCAATTACAAGCGCAGTGTTTGGTCTTTTGAGGAGATCAGCGCCATACTTAAACTCAAAAATAACCTGAGGGGTGTAAAGGTCAATATCGTCAGAAGTATCGTATTCAATATCTAGGCATTTTGTCCAAGCACCCTTTGACATCTTCTTCTGTTTTTGCACGCTGCAATTTTTTGTGCAATGCCTCTAAGCGTTTGCGATCATCTACGGTAGCTTTAGTACGAGTCACTTAATTGAATCTCACTTATTTAGATTGAAAGTATTTTTTTAAAGAAGTGAAATCACTTACCAAAACTATCCTTCAACCCCACCGCCAAATTAAACACCGGTTTCCCCACCACAGAATCCACCCTGTCTGCACAAAAGTAGCCGTGGCGCTCGAACTGGAATTTGTCGTCGGGCTTGGCGTTCAGGAGCGATGGCTCGACGTAGGCTTGGATGGTTTTCAGGCTGTTGGGGTTTAAGGTGGCCAAGAAGTCTTTGCCGCCGGCGTCTGGGTGTTCGTCGGTGAAGAGGCGGTCGTAGAGGCGGACCTCACAGCTCAGGCTGTCTGCAACCGCCACCCAGGTGATGACGCCTTTGACTTTGACGCTGGCGGAGCCGGGGGTGCCGCTTTTGGTGTCGGGGATGACAGTGGCGTGGACTTCGGTGACGTTGCCCGAATCATCCTTCACAAAACCTGTGCATTCAATGACGTGGCCGTATTTCAGGCGGACTTTGTTGCCGGGCACCACCGCGCCGTCTGCGCCCGCTGCACTGTTGATAGTGGGCGGGAAGAGGCGGAAAAAGCCTTTGGGCGGGGTTTCTTCAAAGTCGGTGCGCTCAATCCACACCTCTTTGCCCAGCTTGAAGCTGCGGTTGCCCAGCTCGGGGTGGTGCGGGTGGATGGGGGCGGAGCAGGTGTCTAACACGCTGCCGTCGTTGACCATGCTGTTAGCCGTGGCTGCTTGGTTGCTGGCGGTATACGGGAAAAGCTCTTCCCAGTTGGTGAGCACCAACTTCACGGGGTCGAGCACGGCCATGGCGCGGGGGGCGGATGCGTCCAAGCTTTCGCGCAGGCAGCCTTCCAGCGTGCTGTAGTCGATCCAGCTGTCGGATTTAGTCACGCCAATGCGCTCGGCAAAGAGCTGCAGCGATTCTGGCGTGTAGCCACGGCGGCGCAGGCCGACGATGGTGGGCAGGCGCGGGTCGTCCCAGCCGCTGACCACTTTGTCGTCCACCAATTGCCTGAGTTTGCGTTTGCTGGTGACGACGTAGGTGAGGTTGAGCCGCGCAAATTCGTACTGGTGCGGCGGCGGGGCGCTTAACAGGCCGCCTTCGATCAGGCGCGCCATCAGCCAGTCGTAAAACGGGCGCTGGTCTTCAAACTCCAGCGTGCAGATGCTATGGGTGATCTGCTCCAGCGCGTCCTCTATCGGGTGGGCGAAGGTGTACATGGGGTAGATGCACCATGTGTCGCCGGTGTTGTGGTGGTGGGCGCGGCGGATGCGGTAAATGGCGGGGTCGCGCAGGTTGATGTTGGGCGACGCCATGTCGATTTTTGCTCGCAAAACCATAGCGCCATCAGAATGTAATCCGCCGGCCATCTCTTTAAATCTGGCTAGATGGTGCTCTGCGGATAGAGCTCTAAACGGGCTATCCACACCGGGTTTGCCAAAGTCGCCCCGGTTGGCACGCATCTCGTCGGCAGACTGCTCGTCGACGTAGGCGTTGCCGGAGGTGATGAGATATTCAGCGGCGCGGTACATGAAGTCGAAATAGTCGCTGGCTTGGTAGGGCTTGGCGTCGGGTGAACCGTTCCAGTCAAAACCCAGCCATTTGACCGAGTCGATGATGGTGTTGACGTATTCCATCTCCTCTTTTTCAGGGTTGGTGTCGTCAAAGCGCAGGTGGCACACGCCGCCATAGTCGCGTGCCAGGCCAAAGTTCAGGCAAATGCTTTTCGCGTGGCCGATGTGCAGGTAGCCGTTGGGCTCTGGCGGGAAGCGCATGCGAACTTTTTGCGAGTCTATGGGCCCCGCCGCATGGTGTGCCGCATCACCGGGGCTACCGCCCCAGTGGCGACTTTGGTAAGTACCTGTAGCCAGATCTTTTTCAATGATCTGGCGTAAAAAGTTACTGGGCTTGGAGTTCTCTGGCGGGGGAGGTATCGCGGGTGGATTCATCGGGTGATTTTAGAGCCCAGCAACACGTAAAGCCTTGTTACGTATAAGTGCCGTCTTTACACGCTGCTGGGTAAGCGATGGTTGTAGCCGCGCGTTTAATCAAGACATGGGTATTTCACGCCCGTCCAGGAGATATTGATGAAGACACTTGTTCAACCCAACCATCGCTTTGTTATCGCCAGCGCATCTGCTGCTCTG
>JAYWCQ010000179.1:0-3920 GCA_043780435.1 Polaromonas sp. | reverse complement strand
AACACTCAACCAGCTTTCTTGCTGCGCGCCCAGCATGGTGCGTTTCGGGTCTAGCCAATCGGTACATTTAGCGGGGTTGACCATACTTGCACCCAGTTTTCCGTCTTTGGAACACAATTGTCTGTCACGGTACTGTCGTGTGTCCAGCATGTAAAACGAGGCCAATTGCCCGACGTCAACCCGTTGAAAAATTCGCATTTCAGCGCCAGACGCTAATCCTGCCAAGCTCTTCGTCAAAGTTGATGCACGAATCGGCATGTTTTCATAATAGGCTTGGTAGGCAGCGGCGCGGCGCATGGCAAAGTCTGCGGGGTTGGAGAAGATATCGGCAATACCACTGTCACCCGCCGTCAAGCTTGCATAGTCGTTTTGCACCTCGTGGTCGTCCCAGGTCAGCAACCATGGGCAGGCGGCGTGCATGGCTTGTAAATCGACATCACTTTTGTACTGGGCGTAGCGGCTGCGGTAGTCGTCCAAAGTCAACACAAAACCCAAACTTGAGGTGGAACTTGGCAACCGCACGGCAGAAACAGGGTTACCTGGGTATTCGTAGATGTAATCGCCCAAAAACAGTACGGCATCTAACTTTTCAGCCAGCATGTGCTTGTAAACGGTGAAATAACCAGCCTCCCAGCGCTGGCAAGATGCATAGGCGATTTTTAACTTGTCTGCCGATTCGCCCGCTTTGGGGAAAGTGCGCGTTTTGCCAATGCTGCTGATGGCGTCTCCCGCCATGAAACGGTAGAAATACCAATGGTCAGGCTGCAGATTTTGCAACTCGACGTGCACCGAATGCCCTAAATCGGCGGTGGCGAGATGCTGACCGGTTTGAATCATGCGCGTGAATGCCTCATCTTCCGCCACTTCCCAACGCACGGTCACAGGTCGGTTGTCTAAGCTATTTTCTACCAAACGCGTCCACAGCACCACCGAATCATGGGTGGACGAGCCGCTGGCCACACCCAGCGCAAATGGGTTGCTTTGAAACTTACGCGCACTGTCCGTTTGGCTCCAAACGCTGCGTGGCAACGACAAAGTGGCGGCACTGGCAGCACCCAATGCAGCAAGTTGCAAAAATTGTCGTTTTGAAAACTGACGGTTTTGATGTAGCTTTTGAGCTGAATAATTGTCCATATACATCGTATTGTCATTTATAAAAAGTTCGATTACCGCTATGCTGGTAATTTTTCGATACAACCACTTTGGAGATACCGTCATGGCACTGAAACAAAGACTCACCGCGCAAGACTTTGACCAAGAACTGCTGATTTTGTTTGATGCCTACGTGCACGGCGGTATCGACAGACGTGGTTTTCTCGAAGGCGCAGCCAAATTTGCCACAGCAGGAACGACAGCGGCGATGTTGCTGACTGCGCTCAGCCCCAACTTTGCCGCAGCACAAGTCGTCCCCAAAGACGACAAACGCATCGTGACCCAAACCGTTGAAGTGCCCTCACCCAATGGTTCAGGCAGCATCAAAGGCTTGCTCTCCCGCCCAGCCAGCGCTGGAACCAACAAACTCCCCTGTATTTTGGTCATCCATGAAAACCGTGGTTTGAACCCGCACATTGAAGACATCACCCGCCGCTTGGCGGTTGACGGCTACATGGCCTTCGCGCCGGACGCGTTGACCGCATTGGGCGGCTACCCCGGCGATGAGGACAAAGCCAGAGAATTATTTGCCAAACTCGACCAAAAGAAAATCATCGAAGACTTCATGGCCAGCGCTGCTTGGCTCAAGTCTCGTCCCGACGCCACTGGCAAAATGGGCGTAACCGGTTTTTGCTACGGCGGTGGCATTGCTCACACTTTAGCAACGAGATTGCCAGATTTGAACGCTTCAGTCCCCTTTTACGGCAACCACCCCGCCGCTGCCGATGCCGCCAAAGTCAAAGCGCCGCTGTTGATTCAGTTCGCAGGCATCGACGACCGCATCAACGCCACCTGGCCCACCTACGAAGCCGCGCTGAAAGCCGCCAACGTGCCACATACAGCCTATGTTTATGCAGGCACGCAGCACGGCTTCAACAACGACACCACGCCTAGGTTTGAAGCCGCAGCCGCCAAACTGGCGTGGGAGAGGACGATGGCGTTTTTTGACAAACATGTGAAGGCTTAAAAGTAAATCGTTTAAGAATTAAATTTACTATAACATATATAGCACCATAATCATATAATACGTCGGATACAGCCATTTTTAACCACTTTTAATGCTTAAAATACGCTCTTTTAAACCCTCAGACTGGCCAGCCCTATGGCCGATGTTGCAAACCACCTTTTCAGCCGGTGACACCTACACCTTTTCACCCCAAAGCACGGAAGCGGAGATTCACAAAGCGTGGATCGAGCTGCCCGCTGCCACTTTTGTAGCCTGCAACGAAGCTGGCAACATCCTTGGCACCTACTTCATCAAACCCCACCAACCCGGCTTGGGCGCGCATGTGTGCAATTGCGGTTATGTCGTCAGCACTGCTGCGCAAGGCCAAGGCATTGCTTCCCACATGTGCGAGCATTCGCAAAAGTTGGCGGTTGAGATGGGTTTCAAGGCGATGCAGTTCAACTTTGTTGTTGCCACCAACACGGGTGCGGTTCGGTTGTGGCAAAAGCTAGGTTTTGAAATTGTCGGTACTCTTCCAAAGGTGTTTCAGCACCAAAAGCTGGGGTTTGTGGATGCGTTAGTGATGTTTAAGAATTTGTCTTCAATTTAGTCTACTATTCATCTCATCAACACGGTGACAGTCAGGAGGTTGAAGATGAAAATTGCATTGCTAGGCGCTGGCCACATTGGACAGACCATTGCTCGGGTCTTGGCGGACTGCGGTGACTACAGCGTGACCATTGCTGACCAATCGGCCCATGCGCTGGACATGCTGCACAACTTGAATGCGCAGTGCGTGCTGTTGCAGCTGGGGCAAGCGGGTGGCATTGAATCGGTGCTGCGCGGGCACGACGCGGTGATCAATGCCTTGCCCTACCACATGGCCGTGCAAGTCGCTGTAGCCGCGAAAGCCACGGGTTGCCATTATTTTGACTTGACCGAAGATGTCGCTGCCACCAAAGCCATCGCCGCGCTGGCCGACGGCGCGAAGCAGGCGTTTATGCCGCAATGTGGGCTGGCACCGGGGTTTATTGGCATTGTGGCGCACCATTTGGCGCAAGGGTTTGATGTGCTGGATGAAATCAAAATGCGGGTGGGCGCACTGCCGGCTTTTCCGACCAACAGCCTGAAATACAACCTGACCTGGAGCGTGGATGGCCTGATCAACGAATATTGCCACCCCTGCGAGGCCATACACCACAGCCAACTGACGGCGATGCTGCCGCTGGAGGGTTTGGAGCATTTTTCGTTGGACGGTGTGGAGTATGAAGCCTTCAACACCTCGGGCGGCCTGGGTACCTTGTGCGACACCCTGAAAGGCAAAGTCAGGGGGCTGGACTACAAAAGCGTGCGCTACCCCGGCCACCGCGATTTGATGAAGTTTTTACTTGAAGACCTGCAGCTGTCCAGCTACCAAGACAAACTCAAAACCATTTTGCGCGATGCCGTGCCCACCACCATGCAAGATGTGGTGCTGGCGTTTGTGACGGTCAGCGGTCAGCGCAACGGGGTGTATGTGCAAGACGTCTTTAGCCGCAAAATATTTGCGCAACGGGCCACGGCCACCACACAGGCGTACTCGGCGATCCAAATCACCACAGCGGCGGGGATTTGCGCCGTGCTTGATCTTTTTCGGGAGGGCAAGCTGCCACGCCATGGCTTTATTCGCCAAGAGCAAGTGCCGCTGCCTGCGTTTTTAAGCAACCGCTTTGGTAAAACATACGACCAAGCCAGCCGAATAGAGTCAATTTCTTAAAATAAGAAAGTACAGCATGACACTGCAACACCGCATCCAGGAACTGTTTACGCAGCTGCAAGTTCC
>JAYWCQ010000178.1:0-4328 GCA_043780435.1 Polaromonas sp. | reverse complement strand
GCGCTTGCACCACAGTTTTTCGTGGTGGATGCCAACCAAAAACCAGTCGCTTACATCAGGCAAAAGCTATTTAAGCTCAAAGAAGCCATCAATGTGTTTACCGATGAGACACAAAAAGACGTGCTGTACACCATTGCGGCCGACCGAATCATCGATTTTTCAGTCCGCTACAACTTTAAAAAATATGATGGATTGGCGTTGGGGTCGGTCAAACGTCACGGTATGCGCTCTTTGTGGCGTGCCCAATATGATGTTTACGTTGGCGAACGTGTTGCTTTCACGGTTTCTGAAGAAAGCGTCGCAACACGATTTTTTGACAATATTTTCAGTCAAATACCTGTCCTGGGTGCAATATCGGGCTATTTTTTCCAACCCACGTACATTGTTAAACGCGACACTGGCGAAGCGGTGATGCGTTTAAGCAAGCAAGCTGCGCTGTGGGAAGGTGTTTTTAAGATGGAGCTATTGGGCACATTAACCCATGACGAACAAGAATCGCTCATGCTGAGCTTGTTCATGACTGTTTTATTGGAACGCCAGCGAGGTTAATAGATAACAAAATAATCAAAATAAAAGGCAAAAAAATAACCCACCGAAGTGGGTTATTTTTAAGTTTTAACGAATCTGACTCGCTTTGTGGATTCGTTTCAAGCCTATTGCACAGTCACTTCCACGCGGCGGGCTTCGGCCGCTGGGCCGTCCACCTTGGCTTGTTCTGGCTTTTTCAGTTCAACTTTGTCTTCCGCTACGCCAGCCGCTTTCAGCGTATCACGCACGTTCATGGCGCGTTGTTTAGCTAGTTCAGCATTCTTCGCTGGGTCGCCAGAAGCATCGTGGTAGCCGCTGATCACGGCTTTTTTGCCGCCAGCGACTGCTTTGATGACATCCGCCAGCGCGGCAGCGCCGCCTGCGGCAACGTCAGACTTGCCAGTTGCAAAGTAAAACTTCACCACGCCATTTTCAACTTTGACCGAAGCTGCATCTGAAGTTGCCGAAGTAGCCGCTGCAGCTGCAGGCGCAGCAGAAGCAACCGCCGCAGTAGCCGCTGGAGCAGCAGTTGAAGTTGCGGCAGCCGCTGGAGCAGCCGCGCCAGAAGCCGCAACGGCCACTGCTGCCACAGGTGCAGCAGGTGCAACAGGCATCTCACCACCATGGAATTTCATCATCAAAGGCACAATCAAAAGCGCCACAATGTTGATAATCTTAATCAGTGGGTTGATCGCTGGGCCAGCCGTGTCTTTGTACGGATCACCCACGGTGTCGCCAGTCACAGCCGCTTTGTGCGCTTCAGAGCCTTTGCCGCCGTGGTTGCCGTCTTCAATGTACTTTTTCGCATTGTCCCAAGCACCGCCGCCTGTACACATGGAAATCGCCACAAACAAGCCGGTCACAATCGTACCCATCAGCAGTCCACCCAAGGCTTTTGGCCCCAGCACCAGGCCCACCAAAATCGGCACCACCACGGGCAACAGCGATGGAATCATCATCTCTTTGATAGCGGCGGAGGTCAACATGTCAACCGCAGCGCTGTAGTCAGGCTTGCGTTTGCCAGCCATGATCGCGCCATCCGCAAACTGGCGACGCACTTCCACCACGACAGAACCTGCAGCACGTCCAACCGCTTCCATCGCCATCGCGCCGAAAAGGTAAGGTATCAAACCACCGATGAACAACCCGATGATGACCAACGGGTCGCTCAAGTCAAAGCTGATCGCCTTGCCGTAAGCTTCCAATTTATGGGTGTAATCCGCAAACAGCACCAGCGCCGCCAAGCCCGCAGAGCCAATAGCGTAGCCCTTGGTCACAGCTTTGGTTGTGTTGCCTACAGCGTCGAGTGGGTCAGTGATATCGCGCACGCTTTTTGGCATTTCGGCCATTTCGGCGATACCGCCAGCGTTGTCAGTGATAGGGCCGTAGGCGTCCAGTGCCACCACAATGCCTGCCATTGACAACATCGAAGTAGCCGCAATCGCGATACCGTACAAGCCAGCCAACGAATAAGCCGCCATGATGGCGATACACACAAAAATCACCGGCCAAGCGGTGGAGCGCATAGACACGCCCAAGCCGGCAATGATGTTGGTACCGTGTCCCGTTGTGGATGCCGCCGCGATGTGCTTCACAGGCGCGTATTGCGTGCCGGTGTAGTACTCGGTGATCCACACCAAGGCTGCTGTCAGCGCCAAGCCCACAAAACACGCACCAAACAGCGCCATTTGGCTGCCAGCTGCTTTGATAGAGTTATCAGGCATCAACCATGTGGTGACAAAGTAAAAAGCGATGAGTGACAAGCCGCCAGCGACAGCCAAGCCTTTGTACAGCGCCGGCATCACGTTTTTCATGCCTGGTGAGGCTTTGACGAAGAAGCAGCCAATGATGGAGGCAATGATGGACACCGCACCGAGTGCAAGCGGATAAACCACGGCTGCCGTACCGGAGTTGGTGACGAGCAAAGCGCCCAGCACCATGGTCGCAATCAGCGTGACAGCATAAGTTTCAAACAAATCGGCAGCCATGCCAGCGCAGTCACCCACGTTATCGCCCACATTGTCGGCAATCACGGCTGGGTTGCGTGGGTCATCTTCGGGGATGCCCGCTTCCACTTTGCCCACCAAGTCTGCGCCTACGTCCGCACCTTTGGTAAAAATACCGCCGCCCAGACGCGCAAAAATCGAGATCAGCGACGAGCCGAAGGCAAAACCAATCAGCGGATTCAGCATTTTGGCCAAGTTTTTATCAGGTGTCATGTTGCCGTTGCCGACCAAGAACCAGTAAAACGCCGTCACGCCCAAAAGCCCTAGGCCAACCACCAGCATGCCAGTGATAGCGCCGCCGCGAAACGCGACATCCAGCGCGGGGCCAATGCCTTTGGTCGCCGCCTGAGCGGTGCGCACATTGGCTTTGACCGACACGTTCATGCCAATAAAGCCGCACAAGCCAGACAACAACGCGCCGACGACAAAGCCAAAGGCAGACATGCTGTCTAAGAAGAAGAAAATCAAAATGGCTAAAACAACACCGACCATGGTGATGGTTTTGTACTGGCGCGCTAAATACGCGGCAGCACCGGTTTGAATCGCGGCTGCAATCTCTTGCATACGCGCATTACCGGCATCTTGGGAAAGAATCCAACTGCGAGCCCAAAAGCCGTAACCCACGGCAATCAGTCCACAAATAAGCGCCAAAATCAGCGCGGAATTGCCTGTCATTTTTAATCTCCTCGTGTGTGTAGTCGCATGAAGAGAGCGGGCCAAGGCTTCAACGAATGCAAGTCATGCCTGCAAATTCAGAAGACAACGCCAACTCTCGCTGCGTTGCTTCCTCGCCCCTGTGACTGGGTTGTCGATTGGCCAACAGTTGCACTTTAACTCGAAAATGTGACAAATTGACGCATAGCAAGCTTGTTGAAAGTAAAATGCGGGTTAATACTTATGTTCTGAACCCTTTTTTTAACCTCAAGAAGTCATCAACCATGTCCTTAGACAAAGTCACCCCTGGTAAAAACGCCCCCCTCGAATTCAACGTCATCATCGAAATCCCGATGAATGCCGACCCGATCAAGTACGAAGTGGATAAAGAATCAGGCGCGATTTTTGTGGATCGCTTCATGAGCACCTCCATGCACTACCCGACCAACTACGGTTACGTGCCAAAAACTCTGAGTGGCGACGGCGACCCAGTCGACGTCCTCGTCATCACCCCAGTCCCCTTGTTCCCAGGCGTCGTCGTCACCTGCCGCCCCATCGGCATCTTGAAAATGACCGACGAAGCCGGTGAAGACGGCAAAGTATTGGCCGTGCCTATCGACAAAAAATGCTCGCTTTACACACAGTGGCAAAAACCTGAAGATTTGAACGAGCTGCGCCTGAAAACCATCTCCCACTTCTTTGAGCACTACAAAGACCTGGAAAAAGGAAAATGGGTCAAAATCGACGGCTGGGAAGGCCCAGAAGCTGCATTCAAAGAGATTAATGACGGTATTGCCAACTACGAAAAAAGCCTTAAAGCGTAAATTGGCTGCAAACGATATTGTATAGTCGTATATATGACTGTAGCCGGCGTATTTACAGCCTAATTTGCTATGCTCAGTATAGCAAAATGGAGTTTTCTACCAGCGCTCTGGCAGCTCTTTCAGCCGGCTCAGTTGACGGCTTTGCACTTTGATGTAGCCGCCAACTTCTAAATCTTTCAAAATCTTGCTCACCATTTCACGCGATGCACCCACATCCGCGGCTAATTCAGCATGGGTGATGCCGATAGCCACGGATATTTCTGATGTGAGTCGCTCAATCGCGCGTTTTAAGCGCGAATAAACATCCAAAAGTGCA
>JAYWCQ010000177.1:0-30744 GCA_043780435.1 Polaromonas sp. | reverse complement strand
CTTCAAAACGCCCGAACACTTGCAGCAGCTCGAGGACTGGCTCAAAAGCTACTGTCCGCAAGAGCTGTTTGATGAAGCGGGCAAATTTCGCAATGAGCTGGCCGCGCTTGCGCCCAGCGGCAATCTTCGCATGGGCTGCAACCCGCATGCCAATGGCGGCGGTTTGTTGCGGGATTTGACGATGCCGAATTTTCGCGACTATGCAGTGGCAGTGTCGCAGCCGGGTTGCGTGGACGCAGAGGCGACGCGCGTGATGGGCGGGTTTCTGCGCGATGTCATGAAGCTGAGTCTCGTCAACAAAAATTTCAGGATCTTCGGCCCAGATGAAACCGCATCCAACCGCCTAGATGCCGTCTATGCAGTCAGCGGTAAAACGTGGATGGCTGAGATGGAAGATGGCGATACCGATCTCAGCACGCAAGGCCGGGTGATGGAAATATTGAGCGAGCATCTGTGCGAAGGCTGGCTGGAAGGCTACCTGCTGACCGGGCGGCACGGCCTGTTCTCATGTTATGAGGCGTTTATCCACATCATCGACTCGATGTTCAACCAGCATGCCAAATGGCTCAAGGTGAGTAAGCAGATTCCCTGGCGAGAGCCGATTGCATCGCTGAACTATTTGCTCTCATCCCACGTGTGGCGACAGGATCACAACGGCTTCTCGCACCAAGACCCCGGTTTCATGGACCACGTTGCGAACAAGAAATCCGAAATCGTCCGAATTTATCTTCCGCCCGATGCCAACTGCCTGCTGTCCGTTACCGACCACTGCCTGCGCAGCCGCAACTATGTCAATGTGATCATCGCCGGCAAACAGCCACAGGCTCAGTGGCTGGACATAGAAGCTGCAGTGCGCCACTGCACGGCGGGTGCCAGCATCTGGGAGTGGGCCAGCTATGGCGACACAGCAAGCAGCGCCAGCCCCGATGTGGTGATCGCCTGCGCGGGCGACGTGCCCACGCTCGAAGCACTGGCTGCCGTCACGCTGCTGCGCGCGTATGTGCCCGACATCCGCATCCGCTTTGTCAACGTGGTGGACCTGATGGTGCTCCAGCCAGCGTCTGAACATCCGCACGGTCTGCACGATGACGCGTTTGACGCACTGTTCACCCAAGACAAACCGGTCATCTTCGCCTTTCATGGCTACCCCGCGCTGGTTCATAAACTGACCTACCGCCGCCGCAACCACAACAACTTTCACGTGCGTGGCTATCAGGAAGAAGGCACCACCACCACGGCCTTTGACATGGTGGTACTGAACCAGCTTGACCGCTACCAACTGGCGCTGGATGCGATCAAGAGAATTCCACGCTTGGCGAACTTGGTCGATGCCGAAACCGCGCGCCACCAGGCCACGATAGAGCGGCATAAGCGCTACATCAGCACGCATGGCGACGATCTGCCTGAAGTCAAAGACTGGCGCTGGAGCCCATGACACCCATGATCGTTCTGGCACTCAACAGCGGCTCCTCTTCATTCAAACTCGGTTTGTTCCGGGTGCAGGCAGCGCATCTTGAGGAGTTGTCGTCAACCACGGTTGCCAACGCCAGCACAGCTCAGACCGTTGCGAGCATCAACGAACTTCTGGCCAAGACCGGCGTGCCCACACCCGACGCCATCGGGCATCGCATCGTGCATGGTGGCCCGGCTTTGCGCCAGCATTGCCTGCTGGATTCCTTCGTGATACAGCAGCTTGAAGCGGCGGTCGCTTTTGCGCCGCTGCACATGCCCGCAGCACTCTCATTCATTCGATTTGCGCTGGCACAATTTCCTAGTCTTCCACAGGTAGCGTGTTTCGACACCACCTTTCACGCAAACTTGCCGGACGTGGCGCGCGTACTGCCGATCCCCCAAGAATTGCGATCAGCCGGCATCCAGCGTTACGGTTTCCACGGTTTATCCTGCGAATCCATCGTGCACGCACTTGGGAGCGATCTGCCCGATCGCATCGTCATCGCGCACCTGGGCAATGGCGCGAGCGTGACTGCCGTCAAAAACGGAAAGTCGATTGACACCAGCATGGGGTTGACACCCACGGGCGGCGTGCTCATGGGCACGCGCAGTGGCGATCTTGATCCCGGTGTTTTGCTCTACCTGATGCGCGAAATGGAGTTTGATGCCGCCAAGCTCGCCCAGCTGGTCGATCACCAAAGTGGCCTGCTGGGGATTTCGTGTATCAGCAGCGACATGCGGCAACTGCATGAGGCTGCTTCTCACAATGCCGATGCACGGCTTGCGATCCAGATGTTTTGCTATTCAGTCGGCAAGCAGATCGCCGCCATGATCGCCGCGCTGGATGGCATTGATCTGCTTGTGTTCACCGGTGGCATTGGTGAAAACGATGCGCAAGTGCGGGCCGGCATATGCGGCCATCTGTCTTGGATTGGCATCAGACTTGACGCGTACCGCAACCAATCTGCCGACAACCCTGTCAACGCTGCTTCTTCACGCTGCGCGGTGCGCGTGATCGCATCGCAGGAGGACAATCAAATTGCCCGCCACACCATCGCATTGGCTACGAAGGTCGCAAGTTGACAGTGGTGCCACAGGCCCGATGACAGCGCTGCAAGACACGGTGATTGCCGCAGTCATCGGTATTTTTGGCAGGCCGCATGCGTAAGCAACTGGCTTTGCTTGAAACCTTTCGGCCTAAAACCTGAGGTTTTTCATCGGCTTTTGTGCGTTTGCGCACAGACTGACTCTGCTGTATCAGGAACACTTCTTGAATCACCTCAACCCATGGAGCTTTTAATGAATTCCAAATCGTTCAAAATCTGCCGGGCGCTTTGTGCCACGGCGCTCGCCGCAACCTGCTTTTTGTCAGCAGTTCAAGCGCAAACCACCCCTGCGGGCAATATGCCAGCCGCCATGCCCCACGGCCAGATGCAAAAAGGCATGATGGGTTCCGACGACATGAAGAAATCGATGATGACAGGGATGGACGGCATGAACAAAATGACCATGACTGGCGACATCGACAAAGACTTTGCCATGATGATGAAGATTCACCACCAGCAGGCGGTTGACATGTCTGAAATGGAAATTGCACATGGCAAATCACCCGCCATGAAGGCGATGGCCAATCAGATCATTGCTGCCCAAAAGAAGGAGATAGCCAAATTTGACCAGTTCCTTGCCAAGCAAAAATGATTGATGGCGTGTTATGGCGTTCCAACCCAGCATCGTCTCCAACGAAGCCGCATTGTCGCTGAAAGACCCGGTGTGCGGCATGACCGTGACGCCACAATCGCCGCTCATGCTCCAGCACGAGGGCAAGCCGATTTATTTCTGCAGCGCGGGTTGCAAGGGTAAATTTGCGGCCAATCCGGCCAAGTATCCTTTTGCGACCTTTGGCGCGGCCACGGCCGCTCCCGCACCAACACCCGCGATGTTCGAGCCTGTGGCTGCCGGTGTCATCTACACCTGCCCTATGCACCCCGAGGTGCGACAGGACAAACCCGGTGCCTGCCCCAAATGCGGCATGGCGCTGGAGCCCGAAATGCCCACGCTTGATGAGGGTGAGAGCCCTGAACTGACCGATTTCAAACGGCGCTTCATCTGGACCCTGCCTTTGACCATTGTTGTCACTGTGCTGGCCATGGTAGGCCACCGTCTGCGACTGTTCGAGATGGCGACGCAGGGCTGGATTGAACTGATGTTGACCTTGCCCATCGTGCTGTGGGCCGGTTGGCCATTTTTTGTGCGCGGTGCACAGTCCATCATCAACCGCAGCCCGAACATGTGGACGCTGATTGGCCTGGGCACAGCTGCAGCCTTTGTCTACAGCGTAGTCGCCACTGTGGCACCAGACGTGTTTCCCGCCTCGTTCATGTCGATGGGACGCGTGGCGGTTTACTTTGAAGCGGCAGCAGTGATTATTTCCCTCACGTTGCTTGGCCAGATTCTCGAATTAAAAGCCCGTTCGCAAACCTCGGCCGCTATCAAGTCCCTGCTCGGCCTGGCACCCAAGACGGCGCGGCGCATCAATGCGGACGGCGCAGAGGAAGACGTGCCCCTCACCCACGTGCATGTAGGCGACTTGCTGCGGATTCGCCCCGGTGAAAAAGTACCGGTCGATGGTGTGGTGACCGAGGGCAGCAGCGCCGTGGATGAATCCATGCTGACGGGCGAGCCCATGCCCATCACCAAACGCGTGGGCGATAAACTGATTGGCGCGACCATGAACACCAGTGGCGCGCTGGTGATGCGCTCAGAGAAAGTGGGCTCGCAAACGGTACTGGCCAGCATTGTGCAGATGGTCATACAGGCGCAGCGCTCCAGGGCGCCGATGCAGCGCATGGCCGACCAGGTGGCCGGTTATTTTGTGGTCACCGTGGTCGGCATTGCCTTGCTGACTTTTGTGGTGTGGGGACTAGTGGGGCCGGAGCCGAGCTGGGTTTATGGGTTGATCAACGCGGTGGCGGTGCTCATCATCGCGTGTCCCTGCGCATTGGGTCTGGCCACGCCGATGTCGATCATGGTTGCCACTGGCAAGGCCGCGACCCAGGGCGTGCTGTTTCGGGACGCAGCGGCCATTGAGAATTTTCGCAAGGTGGACACGCTGATCGTGGACAAGACCGGTACGCTGACAGAGGGCAAGCCGAAGTTTGACCGCGCCGTGGCGGCACCTGGCTTTGCCGAAGACGACGTGCTGCGGATGGCAGCCAGCCTGGACCAGGGCAGCGAGCACCCATTGGCCCACGCCATCGTGGCAGCGGCGCGCGAGCGGGGTCTGGCGCTGGACAAGGCGGAAGGATTTGAGTCTAGCACCGGCATCGGCGTGCGCGGCACGGTGGGCGGCAAGCAGCTGGCACTCGGCAACACCGCGCTGATGACACAACTCAACGTCGCGGTCGATGCCCTCAAGGCGCATGCTGAAGCCTTGCGCGCCACCGGGGCCAGTGTGATGTTCCTCGCGGTGAATGGCCAGCCCGCCGGTCTGCTGGCGGTGTCCGACCCGATCAAGGCCAGCACGGCGGAGGCATTGGCGCTGCTTACGGCGTCTGGCCTGCGCGTGATCATGGCCACGGGCGACGGACTGACGACGGCGAAAGCGGTCGCGGCCACGCTGGGCATCGACGAGGTTCATGGTGAAGTCAAACCCGCCGACAAGCTGGAAATGGTAAGTCGGCTGCAGCGCGAAGGCCGCATCGTTGCTATGGCCGGTGACGGCATCAACGATGCGCCGGCGCTGGCCAAGGCCGATGTCGGCGTGGCCATGGGCACGGGCACCGACGTGGCGATGAACAGCGCGCAGGTGACGCTGGTTAAAGGCGACCTGCGCGGCATTGCGGTGGCGCGCGAGATATCGCAGCAAACCATTGCCAACATGAAACAGAACCTTGGCTTTGCCTTTGTCTACAACGCGCTGGGCGTGCCGTTGGCCGCTGGTGTGCTGTACCCCTTCACCGGCTGGCTGCTGTCGCCGATGATTGCGGCGCTGGCGATGAGCCTGAGCTCAGTGTCGGTCATCACCAATGCGCTGCGATTGAGACGCGCCGCGCCTAAGCAAGACTTAAAATAGCAGAACAGCCATGGACATCCTTGCACACGCTTTATGGGCCGGAGCAGGGATGGCGCTGGCGCGTCGCCGGTGGCCCATCTCCCGGCGCACCGTGATGGCGACTGTGGTGCTGGCCACGTTGCCAGACTTGTTTCATCTCTTGCCAATCGCCGGATGGTGGGCGTTTGGCGATGGCTCTTTGGAGGCGTTGCGGGCCTATGCCGTAGCATTGCCGGGTCAAGAGCCCCCACTGCCGCCCAGGGTTGTGCTCTGGTCGCACCACCTGCACTGCGTCGCACACAGCGCCATCATTGCGGGTGCTGTGACACTCCTCGCTTGGGCATTGCGGCGATCGCTGTGGATACCGTTGCTCGGCTGGTGGTCGCACATCGCCATCGACGTGTTCACGCATTCGGCAGACTACTACCCTTCCCCCGTGCTTTACCCCATTACAGAGCGAGGTTTTGATGGCCTGGCCTGGAATACACCTTGGTTCATGGTGCTGAACTACGCGGCGCTGGGATTGACCGGACTGTGGCTGTGGCGTTCCAAGACAAGCAGACGCGGCTAATAATTGCGCCCGTGTTCCCTGGCAAAAAACTCGGCGTATTCCATCAAGTAATTGGCGACAATATACCCGTGACCCCAGAAAACTGGTTCACCGCCAGCCGCTCGTTGGAAGCGGGATTCACAAAGTCCATCACATAGACAAAATCGACCCGCGTTTCTCCGTCCTTCTGGTATTCCACCGGCACACCGTTGATCAGCAACCGGTGAAAATGCCGATTCGACGCCAGTGGCACCGGCGTATCTAGGTTCAGCACCTGCTGCAAAGCGTCTTCTCGGGCTACTAGAGGGATATTGGGGTTGAGCCGCTGTATGATCTGCCGCAACCGCTCAACCAAAACCACCTGCGTGTAGTTGCTGCGCTCAGGCGCGCTGCCGTCCGGTGCGATGTCTGGGCCATACACGTGGGTGTAGCCCACATCGGCCAGTCAGCCCAGGGTTTCAAGTTCCAGTTGATCTTCGGTCATGGTGCTTCGGTCATCTTGTGCGGCTCATCTCGTTAAAAGCTCCATATAAGCTGAATAGCTGTAACTGCGATTTTTCTTCTGCCCCGTTTGCTCGGTCACGATGCCCAAGCTCTCCAGCAGTTTGATGGCTGCAGTCGCGGTGGGCGAGGTGGTTTCCAGATGTCGCCGAACCTGCTCGATGGTAAAGCGCGGCATCATGGACAGCAGCTCAAACAGGCGGTAGCTTGCAGGGTTGGCTTTAGGGGCTGCCACCGAGCGGCGGCGATCTGCGGTCAGTAAAGAAGCAAAGGCCACAATGTTTCGCTCGGCTTCCAGGGCTGCTTCTGCCACACCCTCCAAAAAGAAAGTCACCCAAGCTTCCCAATCGCCCTCAACACGCACCTTCGACAGACGGCGGCAATACTCCACTTGATGCTGCTTGAGATACCCGCTCAGGTACAACAGCGGCTCGGGCAGTAGCTGCCAATGCTCCATCAGCGCTGCGATCAACAAACGCCCTATCCGGCCATTGCCATCCAAAAACGGATGTATGGTTTCAAACTGCACGTGAATCAGCGCTATCTTCACCAAGGGCGGCAGCTCAGCTGGCGCTTGGTGTGTAAACTTTTCAAACTCTGCCAGCAGTTCTGGCACCTGCTGCGCAGGCAGCGGCACAAACATCGCATTGCCTGGCCGCGTGCCGCCAATCCAGTTTTGTGAACTGCGCAACTTGCCCGGCTGCTTGCCCGTGCCACGTGCGCCATCCAGCAGCAGGCGGTGGGCTTCGCACAGCAAACGCACGCTCAGCGGCAGACCAACGGGGTAGCGCAGATTGTTTTCTACCAGTCGAAAAGCACGCAGATAGTTCGTTACCTCTTGCACATCGTCCGTGTTGCGGATGGCAAAGCCGGCTTCTTAGTCCAGCAAATCCACCAGCGTCGCCTGCGTACCTTCAATTTGAGACGTCAGCAGCGCCTCTTTGCGCACAGCGCTATATAACAACCAGTCCACCGATGGCACCAAGCCCGACACCCCAGCCAACCGCGCCAGCGCCAACTCGGCATGCCGGTTGGCCGCCGCAAACGCTGCAACATCCAAACCCGGATTGCGCGGCGGCAAGCCATGCGGCACAAATGCACGCACAGGCTCACCCAAGGTGGTAGACGTGACGTAAGTGCCTGTGGTGCGCAGGAGATGAAAGTTTGCTTTAATAAAGTTCGCTCATATTGAAGCATTCTTTAATTTGAAACAAGGCATTGAAAGAATTCTTTAATAGCTGTGTTTGTTACGTCCAAAATTCATAGTTTTTGCGATTTTCTATACATATCAGTTCAAAACACCCATTTTCAGGTTTTTAGCTCATTTTAATGGCAAGATTAGCCAATGGCCGGCGTATTTACTACCTAAGGTGCTATTTTACTTATAGCATTCTCTTCATCTTCCGCTGTTGATGCCGTCAGGCGGCGAATCGTCAGGGAGCAGCGTTGCTCTATCAGGGTGACGATTTGACTCAAAACGAGGTGGTTGTTGCCTTCGGCTTCAAAACTTTTTAAGGTGACGTGTGCGAGTGGCGGCAGGCGTTGTGCCAATGCCAGAATGCGCTTTTTGACCTGCACTGGCGACAAACCGGCTTGCGTGGCAAATTGTGCCCAATGCCGCGACTGCACCTCTGAAAATTTGTACTTGCTGCCGATCTTCATGGCCATTGTGTCGGTCAAAGTGGGGTAAACGGCTGTGCTCAGCGCGTCATTCAAGGGCGCTAAAACCACACCCTTGGCGGTGTAGAGCAACGAGAAGTTCTTGCCATGCGCGTCATGGTTGCCAATCAGCGCGTTGAACACCACAAAGTCCAGCAACTTGAGCGTTTGCGGTGCGCTGGGGCGGGTGGCACGGGTGAGCAGTGCAAAGGCTTGTGCCAAATCTGGCCCTCCTTCGCTTTGGTACTTGGTTTCAGGCGCGACGCCCAGTGCCTGGCAGAAGTCTTCTTGATGCAGCCTTTGACTTGCCGTGCTCGTAGGCGTACCAGCTTGCCTGTCATGATGTCGGTCATAGCGCGCCACCAGCAGATAGTCGCGTTGACCTGCTTGGCCAGCCACATGCTGAATCTGTGTCTTGGCAACATCCAGCTTCATAGCCTGCGCCAAAGCCATGCAAAAGTCTTCGTTAAACACGCTGCCATCCACGCCCTGAATCGGCGGTTTCAGAATGTGGGTACTGGGAGAACCAAACATCGGCAGGCCAATCTTGCCACCCTCCCTGTCTTCAGCGCGTTCAAACACCACCGGCAGCTTGTCCTGCGCGCCCGCCAGCGACAGGCGCAGCCCCTCGTCCCCCGCCAGCATGGGTCGCAGCGGCAGCTCGTCCAGCACCGCCAGCAACTGCGGCGCAGCCAGCCAACGCACCGCGAGGGGCGCGTCGGGTGCCGGCGGGGTGTCGCTAGGCTCCAGCAGCGTCACCGCACCCGCGCACTCGCCACCCAAACTGTCGAGCAAGGCAAAGTCGTTTTGGCGTGACACCTGCAGCGCTTGGGCGATGAGCCGGCGCTTCCCCCCCTTCAGGCAGCAGCCCGGCAAAAAAGTGACGCGTAGCGCCGTCATCAAAAGGCAGATCGCTGAGAGGCAGTGATTGCGATAGCGATAATGCCCCACCACTGGCCAGCCAAGCCGCTGCATAGCTAAAATCCAAACGCCCCTGCACATGCGACAGCGTGCCCACGTGAACGCCAGACAGCCAGACTTCAAGCGTTTTGACCACTTGGTTGGGCGTTACCGTTGTTGCCATAGCCATTTCAATCCAAACCGTCAACGCTCAAAGACCCACCCAGCGCATGCAACACTTTGAGCATTGTCTCCAGCCTAAGGGTTGGTTTGCCCGCTTCCAAATCAACAATAAACCGCACCCCCACGCCCGCTGCCAGTGCCAGTTGCGGCTGCGTCAACCCCAAGCGCTTGCGTGTGCACAGCGCGGCTTGGCCTATGGCGGCGGGGGTGTTGATAGGGGTGCTCATGGGTAATAATGTCCTGTTCTGGAAGTTATCAACCCAGATGGGCAGTAAAGCAAGAGAAATGCCCTGTTCGGTAAATTATGTGCAAATTTTGAGCAATAACAGCAAAAATAACCCGAACGGTAAATAAATGATTTGATTTACCTTAAAATCCTCATTTTTGAGGAGAAATTCGCTTCTAGCCATCGTATTCATTGTCTAAGCTGCTATGTTAAAAATAGCAATTTCAACATTCAACCCTATCCAACCAAACCAAACCGCATCACTTAAACTAGTCCCCATGAACTTCTGGGACCAAAAATACGACATGCCGGACTACAAGTACGGCAAACAGGCCAACCGGTTTCTGCAAGAGCAGCAGGTGCGCTTGCGATCTGCCAGCGCGGTGCTGCTGCCTGGGGATGGCGAGGGGCGCAACAGCGTTTGGCTGGCGGAGCAAGGGCACAGCGTCACCGCGGTGGACAGCTCGGCGCTGGGATTGGACAAAACACGACGGCTGGCGGCTGAAAAAGGGGTTGCTGTGGATGCCAAACTGGCCGATTTGGAGCACTGGTCGCCAGCACCCGCCAGTTTTGACGCCGTGCTGCTCACCTACGTCCACCTGCCCGCCAGCTGGCGCGCGCAGACCATGAAGCGCTTGGCGCGGGGTTTGCGCGGCGGCGGCTGGTTGGTTTTGGAAGCTTTCCACCCCCTGCAGTTGGGCTACAGCAGCGGTGGCCCCAAAGATGCCAGCATGCTCTACACTCTGCAAACCTTACGGGATGACCTGGCCACCGCTGGTCTGCAAGAGGCGCTGGCCTGGGAGGGCGAAGTGATGCTCGCCGAAGGCACCGGCCACCAAGGCCCCGCCTACGTCACCCGCTACGTCGCTCAGCGGGCTGCCAGCTAGTCAAAACCCTCATTTTAGGGCTGCAATATGCCTCTAGCCTGTGTATTTATTGTCTAAGGTGCTATTTTATTTGTAGCAAATATGCGGCTATGCAGGGAAACGAAGCTGCCCAGAAATCAAGCGCGGCAGCAGGGTGTCGCGGAGGGTGGCTAGGGTTTGGGTGGGCTTCCCACGCAACGGTTGAAACAACCGCACTCAAAGTGCATGCCGTAATTCACCGTAAGCAGTCATTGGCAATTGACTAACTTTCCAAAGCGTGGTCTTTTTAGGGGTGCTAGGCGAGACTGATCAACCGCTTCTCGCTCAAGTCCTGCGCCAGTCTAAGCACATCGCGTTCAATGTCTTCACGCGACACCTCATACGTAGCCAGCATCGCCTCGCAGACTTCTGCCAGTGTCTTGCCCTCAGCCATCAAAAGCCAAATCCGCGCCCCCACCGGGTCCAGGCCAAAGTAGCCACCGCCTGCAAGGTCAAGAATAACCGTCTCTTCACCCACCTGCCGCGCCATCACTTGCGCCGGAATAGTTGCTCTGTCTGTCAGCTTCATTGTGTCTCATCCTCATTTAATGCATGTTTCACAATGGCCTGCCTGATCAAAGCCAGGTCCTCATAGCGGCGTGGGTAATCCAGCCGGTAGCAAATCGGTTGACTCACCAAATTAGAAAATTCATCAAACTGAGCCGCCAGCATGTCGCGCTCCTCAATGTCCAGTAAAAAAGAATGCTTGACCACCTCAATCAAGGCTTCAGCAGGCTTCACCCGCTCAAAGGTGAGTTGGGGTGATGTTCCTAGCCCAAGAAAGTAAATACGTCGCAATGGACGGACTTGATCGCAAAAAACAACGTCCTCCCCGGCAAGAAAGCGCGATTTAGATGTGAACTGTACTGGTGGTGCCGTGGCTACGTCTGCGCTGATCAACGCCTGCTGGCTGTCATCCCACAAGCGGATGGAAGGGTGGCTAGGCATGACTTGGTAGCCGCTGTCGCATTGTTCTAGCAACAGGCCGTCGTCCGTCAAAAAACGAAAACCATTAGTTGCAAAACTAGCCGCCAAGGTAGACTTGCCTCTGCCAGATGCACCAATGAAAGCTACCGCACCTAAGCCGATCTCGACTGCGCTGGCATGCAAAACAAGTTGACCTTTCTTGGCCAACACCAAGGGCAAGACCTGATTAAGGTAGAGATGTCGGGCAGTCTCGTGTGTTGCTTGTGGAGTTGGGTAGCAAGTCACTGCCCATGTGTCATTACAGATCAGAAAATCAGATAAATAAGGGAAACGCAACAGATACCCAAGGTCGGTGCGGTGAAACTCGATCCACGTAGCACCATCCAAAGTATTCCAAGTGTGGAAACAAGTTGACTGTAGCGGTAATTGAGGACGAACCTCTTTCAAGCAAAATCTAACAGTCAAAAAAGTTTACTCCGTCAATCGTAGATTTTACCATCAGCCCACAAGTGCACTGAGTTATTGAGCAGAGCCTAATGTTCCAAAAAGTATAAAAATATTCAAACTAGCAATAGCTGAGGCTAATAACCTTATTGTGACTATGCTTTCTTGTTAGAAGAATTATTGCCAGCTGAAATCTCGGATGAGCCTGCAAGCCCCCCTTGCGTTAGCGTTCTCACAGCACCATAACTAACGAGTTTAGGCGACGTGTAAATCCTCTTTTCCGTATTTTCAATAGGTTTTGAAGGTGTGTTCATAATGCATCCTTTGTCATAAAAATTGAATTTTTTAACATTCAACCATGTCGATAATACAGCAAGAATGTAAAGATTGCAACCAATTGACCAATTAGCTTTGCATTCATAGCGTTTCCACGCTTCGTCCAAATTCCCAGCATCAACCCACTGACTTAAAATCTCAGTGATCCGAGAAATATCCCAAACTTCGGGGGCATTGTGTGCAATGTCATAAAGCAGTTTCTCATAAAACTTCCAGCCTGGATGGTTCCCAATATCGCGCCGCCAACGCACACTTTCTGGTAGTACACCAACCATGCTTGAGCGCAACAAATGTTTATAGTTCGGAGCGAATAGCTTGGCTTCAAGAGGCATCTTGATGGCGAATTCGATCACTCTGCGGTCGGAGAATGGGCTGCGTGGTTCGACCCCCTGACTTAAGGCTATTTGCCCATAGGTCTCATGGGCAAAAGAAAGAGCCCCCCGTGTGAAGTGCTTCGAATGAGAAAATTGGTCATTACTTGGGGTCAGGTCATGCTTGGCATGTTTTCGGTGAATATCTTTGACTGCCAGAAAGCGCATTGCGGTTTCTGGATGCAGCATATTCGAAGGATTCTCAGATTGGTTTCCCAGCTTGTCCCGTAATTTGCGGTAAACATCGCGCAAGCTTTCGGGTGCAGCTGCTTTCATAATTCGCCAGACCCCCGACTGCAATCCATTTTCGATCCCGTGCCAACGATAGGCGTCAAGAAAAGTTGGAATTTTCGCATACATACTTTTGCCAAGAATGCTTCTTATGCTGCTATCGGGATTGTAAAAAAGCAAATCACCTGCCATTCCATCCAGCACAACACGGCAATCTTTTTTGCTGGCTGCCTCAAAAACGAGGGAGTTTGTATAGCCATGAGACAGCGCAAAAGGTTCGTCAAGGTTTTTGATGCCGTCAAGGAAGTGGCGATAAACCTCACTTGAAATATCTGATGTAATGACAGTCGGATCAATCCAGCCGTCTTTCAGCATTTCTTGAATGTATTTCCAGTCCAGACAGTTTTCCCGGTCGTCTCGAATCAGAGAAAGTGTTTTGAGGGGCTGCTGCAACTCACCGCGAAATTCCTTTCGTATTAACCCGACGATCGCAGACGAGTCAAGTCCCCCGCTAAGCATTGCCCCCACAGGGCCAATACTGCGCAGGCGGCATTTCACCGCAATGCGGAGTTGTGCTAAAAAAGCTTCAGCGCACTCATCCATTGACGAAAAATGACCTTCAGGTAGATTACCAGGCTCCCAGTATCGCCAAATTTTGGTGCCGCGCTCTGAGATAGACATCGCATGTCCAGCTGGCATGCGGTAAATATCCTGGTAAAAGGTTCCAACTTCGTCGTCCCGATCAAATTCGGGAACCAGGTAATCCAGCAGACGAGATTCATTTAAGCGGGGATCAATCCAATCCAATGCCAATAGCCCCTTGATTTCCGAAGCAAAAGCAAATCGGTTGTTGCGGGAATGGTAGTAAAAATGCCGTGTCCCTGCGGCATCTCGTGCGCCAAACAAGCGCCGTTGCCGGAAATCCCATATGAAAAATACAAACTCACCAATGATTCGGTCTGGGCAGGACTCCCCCCAAACCTCATAAGCCCGCAATACCAGCTCCGTATCGGCACGTGTTCTGAGGGTGGCCCCCCGCCCCAGCAGCTCACGGCGCAACTCTTCCCAGTTGTCCACCCGGCCATCCATAACCAGTACCAGGCTCTCATCTTCATTGCGCAGCGGTTGGGTTTCTTCCAGCGACTCCGGCGTGGTGCGCAGCATGCACTGCCCCAATGCGACAGAGCCTTTTGCCCAGTGCTTGATGCCATCCGGCCCCCGGTAAGCCATGGCTGAGGTCATTTGTTCGATCTGCCCGGGCGCTACAGGCGCGCCATCAAAATGTATGATGCCGGCAATACCGCTCATAAAGGCTGAAACGCGGCAAACTGCGCGCCTACGTCCGGCTGGTCATTGATGGGGATGCCGGCGTACTCAACCCAGGCGTGGGCGGCCAAGCTGCCATTGTCCATTTTGACGCCAATGCGCAGCTGGCTGGCAACACCGCGCCGCCGCAACAACCAGCCCAGAAGCAAAGAGCGCGGCAAACAGTCACCAGGAATACGCACCAGCCTAGCTCCTCTGTTGACCATGGTTGCCATGCTCATAATTTCATGCAACGACAGGTCGTTTCGCGTCACAAGGCGTGGCCGCTGTAGCCAAGCCTGAAAACGGCGCAAGCCCAAGCCATGCAGCCCCAGCCAAAACAAGGGCATCCAAGCCATAGCCGACAGCAGTGTACGCCGCTCAGGCCAAGAAAGCGCGTGGAGTTTAGCCAGCTTGGTATTTAGCTTGGTGTGGAGCTGTTTCATCTTGTGGAGATTATATTTCCATAATCCAGACGCAGCACCCGGTCGGCCAGCGCCAGGCTAGCGGGGCGGTGGGTGATTAAAATCACCGTGCGGTGTGCCAAGGTGTGCCTGCATTCTGCAATGAATGACTTTTCGCCTTCGGGGTCAAACATGGCGGTTGCTTCATCCAGCAATAAAATCGGCGGGTCTTTCAGCAAGGCGCGGGCCAATGCGATACGCTGGCGCTGGCCGCCAGACAGGCGCAAGCCATGGTCGCCGATGATCGTGTCGTAGCCCTGCGGCAAGTGCGTGATGAAGTCATGCGCCTGCGCGGCCCGTGCGGCAGCCAGCACCGCCTGCGGGTCTGCATCCGGGCGGCCATAGGCGATGTTGTCGCTCACACTGCCGTGGAACAGCAGCACATGCTGCGGCACTACGCCAATCTGGGCGCGCAGGCTCTCCAGCGTCACCCCAGCAATGTCGGTGCCATCGATCAAAATTCGGCCCTCCCCGGGTTCAACCAGCCGCATCAACAGATGGGCTATTGTGCTTTTTCCTGCACCATTGGGCCCAGTCAGGGCGACCGTTTCCCCTGCTTGGATGTGCAGTTTGAGATCTTGAAACACAGGCGTTCGCCCGGGGTAGCTGAAGCTGATGTCGTCAAACACAATCTCGCCGCGCACTTTAGGCAGCGCATGGCCAGCCTGCAACAGCGGCTCGGTCGCTTCGGTAAACACCTGCCCCAGCCGCTCCAGCGTACCGCTGACTTGTCGGGACTGGGCATATAGGTCGGCCAGCGCGCTAACGGGGCGGGTCAGTAAAGCAGCATATAACAAAAAACTCACCATCTCCGCTGGTGACCGGTTTTGCAGCTGCGTGCTCATTAACCACAACACCAGCACCATGCTGGCGGCTGCCAGAAACTGCAACAGCGGCCCCAACGCGGTCACAATGCGCCGCTCCTGCGCGCTCAAATGCAAAATACGGTGAATCTGCTGCCGGTAGCGGCCAGATTCATGTGCCTCACGCGTGAACGTCTTGATCGCCGGCAACATGCCCAGGTTTTCTTCAACTATTGAAATAGCCCCGGCATGCGCCTCTTGTATTTGCAGGGTAAGTGGCCGTAGGCGGCGACCAAACACCTTGAGCAGCAGATAAAACAGCGGCACACCCATGGCTACCAGCAGCGCCAGCCGGGCATCAATGCGAAACATCAACAGCACCGCCCCGGCCAGCGTGAGCAGCAGGGGAATCACACGGGGCAAGGTGCCACTTATAAAACCGCTCAAGCGCTCCACATCATGTGTGAGCAGGGTCAAAACCTCCCCACGGCGGCGCTGGTGATAAAAAGCCAGTGGCAATGCCTGCAGATGCTCGTACAGGCGAATGCGCAGGTCGGCCAAAATATGCTCGGCACTACGGCTAAGCAAAAAACCGGTGCCAAACTTCAGCAGCGCTTGCAGCGCAAACAGCGCTAATAGCCCCCAAAGCACCGGGCCAGTCATTGCGGCAGAAGCCGTGGCCAACAGTATGCCTTCGGCCAATCGGCCACCCAGCCAAGGCACCGCCAGTGCCGTAGCACTTTCAGTCAACATTAATAGCACACTAAAAGCCAAGACTACTCGGTATGGGGCTATGTAACCTAGCAAGAGCCGTAGATCCACGGCTATTTCGCCCACATTTGCAAACGTTTTCGTATTCCACCCACTGCCCGATGTAAATACAGCCAAGGTAAAAATGAAAACGCAGCGTCTGGATTTTTGCTCCGCATGTAACTTTCAGGCGGAAAAACAGTTTCTTTTAAAAACTGAAGCTGTTTGTATAAATTGCCCAGTGCTTTGAAATCCATCCATGTCCGAAGCAAATGGCTGCCATTCAAGTAGCGCGCTACAGTCTCCTGCGGGCCTGAATGATTCAACGCAAGCATAATCTCGTCCTGAACTTGCGTATGAAAATACCCACGAGCGCGCTCAATACCCTCCAGACATACGGAACTTAGGCCTTTTTCAGTGGCTCGCGCCACAAATTCATCGAGCTGGCTTGACGACATCTTGCCAAGAAGTAAGTGAATGTCGTAAAGCCAAATGAGCCGGTCGCCATCGTAATAAGCCACACCGTCCAAATAGTAGGGGATCTGCTTGTGTGCACTACGGTGCATGCAGGCAATCAACAGCGCATCCACCAAATCTACAGCCAACGCATCTTGGCTCAGACGAGCAATCGGCTGCGCCCGCTTACGCAATTCTTGATAGCTAAATAACCGAGACAAAAGCTCTGAGTTGCTGATGCGCCAGTGCACATCCAGTGTGTGTGTACCACTGCCAAGCTCCTGTCGGTAAAAACTGGTCTGATAAGCGACTAATTCACCATCCATGCCCACATCCGTCTTGAAGCCCAGCGTTGTAAGTATGGTCGTAAATTGAGCAAGTTCGCTAGGTGGAATAATCAAGTCCGTGTCACCACGGATGCGCAGCGCACCACTTGGGTAGATGCTATAGGCTAGTGCTGTGCCTTTAAAAAGTACGGGTTGGATGCCATTTAAAGCCAATTCAGACAAGATTTGTTTCAGAAAATCTTGGTGACGCAGTTCCCACATGGTAAATTCAATTGCATCATTACGGCAAGCCTGTAAAACCTCTTGGGGCCAAGATTGTGCGTATTCATTCTCGCGTTGCAGCTTATCGTGCATCAAAGGCAAAACGCCATGATACCGCGCACGGAGCGTCAAGTTCGCTGCAAATGTGCGGGCAGTATCGTGCGGCCAAGATGGATTTTCAGAACGCAAAAATGAACACAAAAATGCTTCTGTCTCTAGTAAGTCGCTATTACCCATTACTTATCCAAATTCAGTAGTGTACTAACGTTTTTAGAGGAGAGAGAGCTGTTGAGGCTCAAATTCTGAATCTATGGAGGACGCGGGTGGCGTAAGTAGTTGATGTATTGGGGTTGCTTCAAACATGGTCAAACTCAGGATTTGTAGAGTTTCGTGAAGACTATTGGGCAGATGCAAACGTTTCTTGGCGATGGCGATCAGCACGTAAGTGCAGACTGCGATCAATATCTGTCCCAAATTTGGGCTCCAGTTCACTGATCCGAGCTGGGTTTCTTAAAAACACGCCACTTAAAAACGCAGCAATAATGGCTAATGCAGGAATATGCATATTGAATTCAACCCAGCTATGCAACAGGAAAGCCAGCAAACCAACGCCACAAAAACACTGCATCACTATATTTTTTGGAAGCCGTTGCTCAGCCCGATAAATACGGATGAATTTGAGCATTTGATGTATCAACAAAATCGCAAAAATAACCATTAAAACCACGCCCGCCGCGCCAAGCTCCATCAACAACTGCGCATAATCGTTATGGGCATATTCGATATATCCGATGCTAATTGCTGGTTGAAATCTAGGAAAAACAGCCTCAAAACTGCCCAATCCACTACCCCATGGCCAAAATTGTAACGCTGCAGAAAAAGTTGAACTCGATATTTTATTACGCTCTTCAGCCGCTGTCATGAAGCTCTCGCCAATCTTGGATTGGATACCTTCCAGCCCGGAAGCGATCATTGCCAATGAAATAAAAACTATAGCAAGCCCCAGATAAACGAAACGTTGTTGACGACTTACCTTGCTACCTAATGCTAATAGATAAATGCCAATCGATATTCCCAAAGCTATAAATCCACTGATAAGACCACCACGGGAGAAAGTACTCAGCAATATCAACATAAAAGCAAATCCAAGAAATAACAAAAATGCCAGGATAATTCGTTTACGAGGTTCTATGAATAAGGTCGAATTGCTCGTTCTTTTCTTTTTTGATTGATCAAAGAACACATAAATACAAATAGGCAACGACATAATCAAAAGATCAGCCAAATGGTTCCGATTCGCAAAACTGCCAACAAATGACGCAGTTTCTGCTAGATCAAAATAAAAAATGGAACCTAGACCAAACGCCAGCTGCAAAACTGACAACAAAACCTGTAAAGTAGTAACCGTTAACAGAATTGTCAGCAATGATTTGATTGCTTTTACGGGCAGCACTTGCGCCACCGCAAACATAGCCACTATCGGCACACCAGCAAGTATGGATGCCCAAGTCGCATCAGGTGTTAAAGAAAGTGAAAAACTACCAGGTGCAGAAACCTTCATAGTTTGCAGAACATGAAAATAGAATTCTCGACCTGCCAACGAGCGCCAAGCGTCAACAGGTATCGGCAATAGATGCATCAATCCCAGCCATAGCGGGCTGAACAGCAAGGTAATGAGCAACACCTTGCGCCACATGGGCATTAACCGTTCACGGTTATCTATTTCCAAGTTTGACAGGCTTACATAGATTCGTTCAGCGCAAAGAACTGCCAGCAGCAGCAAACCCAAAGCAAGCAAAACAATCAGGCTAATTTGCCTGTTGCCACCACGAATCAGTGGCGCTATTAAAAGTATGGCACAAGCCAAAAAAAAAGCTAGCCGCTCACTGAAGCAACTAGCATTTGACGAAAAGCGCTCGTTAGCTATAATTTCTAGCTACCGCTGGATTTATCTTTAGTCACATTTCTAATAAGAACAGCACCACCAATCACGCCGGCAGCAATCAGTAAAGGAGACGCGGAATCTGCACCAACAGCAACCACCGGAGCACCAACTGTTTTGACTGAAGCCAAAAGAGCCGAACATGTATCTTTAGAGTTGATAGTTAGAAATTGATTAGCCTTCAAGGCAACTGAACATCCATTGTCCATATGGACAAAACTGCTTCCGGTATCCGAGTTCAAAACAACGTTTCCATCGCTCAGACTCGTATTGCCTTTAACGCTAGATACAACACCATTAGAGCTAAGGCTAACAACACCTTGGACGTTCTCCAGTGTGCCTACGCGAGCTGACTGTGCAAACGCTGTGAAACAAGAACCAACTAAAAGAGCGGTGATTAGAAATTTCATTTGTTGTATCTCCATGAAGTTTAATTAATTGTATAGCATAAAAGCAATTTTGTTTAGTCTTTTTGAAAAAAAGTTCGAATTCTGCTAATAGGATGTCGCCATATCGGCACCGAATCGGATTCTGGCAGCTTATTCAAAAGACCCAACACTGGCTTTGTACTATCTGGAGATACATTGTCAAGTATCGCCAATGGACGGTCAAGCACCATTCTCATGGCTTCTAGTTTGCCAACTCGTTTGATCACATGCTCTAAGGCTTCAGCCATTTGAGGGCTTCTTCGCCCTGTATTGTGGGCATCACTGGCGATGATATGTACCCATCCCTCCGACAGCAATCGCTCGCTCCAGTATTTTGCACGCTTGCCAAATTTCCCCAAAATGGCGCCAGACGTTACTTGCAACCAAACGCCACGTTTCGCCAAATCAACAAACATGGGGTAATGGTCTTCAATCCAAGTCAATCGCTCAGGATGCGTGATAACCGGCATGTAACCAGCCACCATGATTTCAAACACCGAACTGTCAAAATTAGGCACCGCCACGTGATGCGAAGGTTCTAATAAGAAATACTGGGACTGATTCAATGTTGGAACCCGACCAGACTGTAAACCACTGAGCAACTCGGGTACCAAATGCGCATCAGCACCGACGACCAAGCGCAGCTTGATACCCGCTTCGTTTAGATGGCTTTGCAATTTATCTCGCCCCGCAGTAATACCTGCAGCATCATTCATATACAAGCCTGGGTAAATATGCGGTGTACAAGCCATCACGGTAATACCATCTGCAACAGCAATTTGAGCCATTTGCAATGATTGCTCTAACGATGTTGAGCCATCATCGATACCAGGCAAAAGATGCGTGTGTAAATCTATCATGTCTTTAAAGACGATTCTCTGCTGTTAAAGAAAGATCATCAAATTGCACAAGCCCACTTATACCTACGCGTGCTTCACCTCGACTTTTAGTCTCTAAACCCACCAAAACTGCGGCCCCGCATGTTGCAGGAACTTTGAATTTCAACTCAAATGTATGCCATTGTTTTTGCGTATCTTGCAGTGCATCTGTTTGCGCCCACGGCCCTCCACCAGATGCACAGCTAAACTTCCAACTGAGCCCATCATTGATTTGCAGCTTATCAGTCAAATAACGACCACGAAACACATAATCGTTACCCAACAAAATCACATGCTGACTAACCATGGGCAAAAATATTTCTGAGCGCCCTACAAGCTCTAGTTCAAGAAGCATACCGCTCTTTGGATAGGCAGATATTTGCCGAACAATCATTCCCTTTTGAGCCTCTTTAGACTGCAACCATTTCCAATCGAAAGCTTTTTGACTAACTGGGAAATCAAAACCATCATTAAACAAGCCTTCTTTTAACCTGCCTTGATACATTACCCACAACGAATAAGCATCTAACCAACGGCCAGCCGATTGCAATCTATCAATCACATGAATGGTCGTTTCCGCAGATACAAGGCCTAAACGCCGCCCATGGTTAAAAACGGGAAGCAGTCTATCAACAGGGAATTTAGCATTCGCATTCCTTAACAGCCTGTCCAACCAAACGGATTCCTTGGTAATAAGAGCTAGAACAGAAGACTGCGAGGCTTGTGTAGTGAGAAGATCCAGCAACGGCTCATTCGTTTCTGCACGTCCAAGCTCAACAAGCTTGATAAGCGACCTAGCAGCCTCTTGCCAATGTTGGGCTTTTAAGCTGTTGTTGGTATAAACCGTTAGTATTTGGACGTCATGCGGCGCAATTTTTAAAGCAGCCTCAATTGACTTTTGGGAATCTGAACCATTTTCATTACTTTTCCAGCGATGAAGTGCCAACCAAGTGTAAGCTAGCGAATTCCCAGGATTACGACGTAGATGACTCGCATAAACATCCTCAGGCTCAGTAGCAAGAAATCCAGTCGGCCTGCCTGTATGACATCCCTGCTCAAACGGCCACTCCCCAATCCAGCAGCCTCTGTTAAGTTGGTATGGATACAGTGCAAACCACAGACACGCAGCACAAGCTAAGCAGATTGCCAACCAAAATGCATAAGGCAGCCGTTTAAAAAAATGCAAAAGCACAGCTATCTTGCCTCTTTTAAGTCAAAGCTACTCATCACTGGGACATTTTCAACATATTTAAACTCTACATTCGCTGCATATTTGTAAGGCATAAGTTGATTCGCAGTCGCACCCAACCACAAAACGACACTGCCATTCAAAACCAGATGATTATTCTCTAGCTTTTCTTTCAAAACAAGCTGATCAATGCGTATCGCGGCAGATTGGCGCAAGTGCGGTAGCGCCAATCCAAATAAATTACCCGAAACGCCTTGCCTTGCCATTTTATTTTGCATTGTTTCGGCATCCTTTGGGCGCTCAAGCGCAGCAATCAACTGGGTCACCAAAAAGCGCGCCTCGTTTAATTGAGAATCCAGACGCCTTGACTCTGACATCACCGGAATACCACTCGACATCTTAAGACTTAGCTGGTTGACAGGTTCAACAACCGCTGGTATTACTTTGGTGGTCTCAAGCTCTGGCGATTTAGAAAAAACAGGAACGCCAGGCACATTGCTTGTACTTGAACCAATATAACTCGATCCAACAACTGCCATAGGCTGAAGCTCATCTTTAGCCGCTCTGCGAAACTGATCACGTTGCGCAGTTCCAGCAGAGGTTTTATTTACATTAGCAGTCACATATGCGTTAGAAGTTGTATTCGCACTTGTCAAAGGCACCATCGGATTGTTGTGCGACAACCATTTGCGCCCACTTTCATTCGAATCCGCGTAAGGCGATGCAGCTGCCTGTGGCAGTTCAGACCGCACAGAATCAGAAAAATCTAAACTTGGTGTTTTAGAAAAAAAACTTTTTTCGACCAACTGTAAATCTGTCGAATTTTGGCTTGTTGCCACCATTGCAACAATGAGCAAAACAGCCAATATCGGTATTGCAAGAAACACTACACTTTTATAATTTGGAATGTCGACTTTCAAACGACTGCCAAGTGTAGCCTTCTCCAGATGGTAGCTTGAAGATGGAAACGCTGTGGACAGTGACGTCACCGGCAGCTCCGCTAAAAGCGTCGAATCATATTGCGCACGCTCATCAGCATTGCTAAGGGTTTCGTAGGCCTTATTGATACGAACTGCGGCATTCACTGGCAAGCCACTGATACCTTTATCCGGATGCGTCAGGCTGATCAATGCCCGATACCTTAAGCGCAGCGCGTCAAAGGCGAACTCTCTACCCAACCCCAACACATCGTAATGTGAATTCTCCTGCCGTAAGCAAGCCCTTTGAACAAAGAAAATAGCTACCTGCTGCAAATCATCACTTTGTGATGCTTGATCGACACTGATTTTTCCTTGAGCCCAGGCAATAACAGTACCCAAATACTGAAAAACTAAAGCTGGCTGCCCTAAATTTAACGCATAGCTACCGGGCGTCGTATGATAATCCAGCAGCACCTTCACAAGTGCATGGTTATTTTCATCAATGGATATGGTGTCTGCCTTCACAAAAGCGCTTCTCACTATCTGCAATTAAGCTTTTTTGAAAAGTTTTTTAGCAACAGGAACTTCACCACCGTATCCATAGTAATCTTCGTAGCTGTAATCAGCATTATTTTGCTTTGTAGTTTTGGTTAACACAACACCTCTAGGCACAATTCCTGCCAAACGGAAGCGCTTCAACGCATCTTTTATCAAATTCTTACGGGTATAGCCGGCTTGCGCAACATACAAAACTGAAGGAATCTGACTCCCCAGAACAACAGCATCTGCGATTCCCAAAACGGGTGGGCTATCGATGATGATCTGATCGTAGCCCGCCGTTTGCAAAGCATCAAGCAATTCACCAAACCTTGGCCCTGTCAATAAATCAACAGGGTTAGGCGGAATTGGCCCTGCCGTCATCACTGTCAACCCGGGAATTTTGGTCTCACGCAGCAGTGTTATAATGTTTTGCTGCCCAGCTAGATAATTGGATAAGCCAGCATCATTTTTTAAAGATACCAACTTATGCAACACAGGCTTGCGCATATCGGCATCCATCAACAACACACGGCCGCCCAACTGAGCAAAGCTTATCGCCAAAGCCAAAGAAGTGGTTGATTTACCCTCAGACTTGGTTGAGCTGGTAACCAATAAGCGCTTAGGTGCACCCTCTGCTGTTGAAAACTGCATCGCCGTTCGCAAAGACCGATACGCTTCAGCAAAATGCCCCCTCGGGTCTTCTTGGGTTAGCAAAGCCACTGAAGCCAAATTCGCTCTTATTTTTGTCTTGGGTATCACACCCATCAGCGGCAAGTTTAAAAACTTCTCTACCTCATCGGTGAACTTAATCGTGTCATCCAAAGATTCGATCAAGAAAATCAATGCCAGCCCTAAAAGTAAACCAGCAAGGGCGCCTATCACCGTGTTGTTCCGCAAATCAGGTTTAAAAGGGAAAAAAGGCGCTTCAGCTTTGTCGACAACCTGAATATTGTTAGACTCCACGCCGCCCAAAACGCCAACCTCTTTCACCTGCTGCAACAAACCATCGTACAACTGGCGGCTGGTGTCCACATCACGCTTCAGCATATTCAAAGGAATGCTATTTTCCTGCCCCGACAGAATTTCACCTCGCGTTTGCTTCAAGCGTGCACCTAAAAGCGTCTCCTGCTGCTTAGCCATATTCAATTGCACCTGCACGGAAACCAAAACACTAGCAACCTCGAGTTTTATTTTTTCATCCAAATCATTCATACGAGCACGTAACTGCTGCATTTTAGGAAAATTATCTTTGTATATTTTCGCGTTGTCTTGATAATCAGCATCCAGCTTGGCGCGCTGTTCTTTAAATAATTGAACAGTTTTATTATCTATAACCTGCCGCGCATTGTCTGGTGTGGTTTTGATTGAATCATATTCAGACTCAAATTTAATCCGCTCTTGTACAGCTTTGGCTAACGCAGCGGAGTAATCAATGAAAGTTTGATTATTAACGTTGGTTTTCTCATCCAGTGTCAAAATATTATTTGACCGAGTATAGCTGTTTAATTTGAGTTCAGACTCTTCCAATTTTGCCTTGGTCAGCTTTAATTGCTCATTCAAAAAGGTTTTTGCATAAGTCGACGACTCCATACGCCGCTCAAGCGTCAGCGCAATAAAAGACTGCGACACCGCATTGGCAATACGCGCCGCCAAAACCGGATTTGCATTTTCCGCCCAAATTCTCACCATCTTAGAGTTTCTAACTGGCTCAATCCGAATTCCACTTCTAAAAGCCGCCACAACCGCTTCTTGGTCCAACTTCCCTTCGCTCTCCTTCGCCGGCTTGCTTAGCTTCTCATACGTTTCAGCCATCCGGCTTTGTAGCTTAGCAACAAAACCAACAGGCTTGGCTTGATCAACATCTGCAGAAGAGCTGGCACCAATAGCTACACTTCCACCCGACTGCGGCAAGCCAACATTGGCAGCATTTTGCTGGCCCAAGTTTAAATCTTTGATGACGCGTTCAGCCAAATTTCGACTGCCAAGGATCTCAATTTGAGTTGCAAGATTTATATAATCATTGCCACTTTCTTGGCCTTGATCTATAGAGTTTTTAAACTGCACCACTCTGGGCGCACGGCTCTCTATTTGCAAAGTAGTTGAAGCTTGGTAAATGGGGGTTTTCAGCAAAGAAAGAAGTAACGCCAACAACAAGCCAAGCACGGTAACAATAATCAACAACCATTTATGTTTTACTATCAAACGCCATATATCGCGCAATGATATTTCATTTTCAAGAACTTCTTCAGCTCGACTCACATTTCCAGCAAGTTGTAGCCCAAATTGATCAGCATGCGCTAATTGCGTATTGCGCTGCATGCCATTAAATTCGACAGGCAAATTATCGGAATTGGATTTATTATCAATAGTCATCAGTTATACGTCGTTATTATTATTAATATAATTATCTGGAAAGTATTGAAAATGGATTAATATAATCAAGCACATCACGCAAAACAGAATCTTTCAAAAATTCGCGTGTGGCGCTTCTATTAACGACAACCAAGTCATCGCCCTTGAGTAGGGGGTCTTCAAGCTCGCCTTTCCGGATTTTCTTCACGTCGTACTTAAAAACTTCTTGGGAGCCAACGCCGCTAGATCTGAACAACAACACATCTTCCATGTTAGCCAGCTGGCCACCGCCACCAGCCAAAGCCAAGGCTCGCAGCAGTGTGATTTGCCCCGTCAGCGGGTAAATCCCAGGCTTGTTCACCGCGCCGTCTATCGTCACTCTTTGGGTTGTAAATTCTTTGATAAAAACGGAAACTTGTGGGTTTTGCAAATAATCAGCTCGATAGCGTTTAGCTATCAGAGCCTCAGTCTCAGTAGCCGTCAGGCCAGCAACCTGCACAAGACCCACCAGCGGAATGGTGATGCTACCTGCGGTATTCACGCGCACCGTTCGCTTTAAATCTTCAACACCAAAAACCTCTATCTCCAGCAAATCGCTTGCTGTGATTTTGTAATTTGGTATTGACGTGATAGTCTCCGCCTGCGGCAACGCTCCCACGGCAGCTGGAACCTTAAATGACGCCGTACCCTGCGCAAAAACAGGCTGGTAGCAAAACACACAGGCAAGCACAAGTGCAAAACCAATCATGCTACGCCCAGTGCTTTGCATGGACCAAGCAGTAAGCTTTGAAAATTTTATATACATAATACTACCGCCTAGCCAAAATCAAAATAGCAAGGCATACTTCTCTCTATTAAAAGTAAATGGGCTAAGTCCACTATGAATTTAATCATACATGAAAACCAAAATGCCACATAAAATTAAGGCTGGAATTTTATGCAGCCAATATTAAGAGTACTTTATGTGGTTATCAATTGTTTGCATGCTATATGAGCACAGAATGCTATTACATTTACTTAATGAGCCCTGTGAAACCCCGCTAACCCATAAGAACTCTAGATTTTTATACAAATATCGTACAGTATATAACATACAGCAGTCAAGCTGCCTTTTCATCCAGCGCTTCCTCGATCATCTGCTCCATATGCACCCAGTCCACCATCTCGCCATCGGGCTGGTAGCCCGGCACCAGTTCCATGAGCAGACGGCGAATTTCGGACACATTGTTGAGGCCGATGGCGGCGGTCACCGCCTGCAGGCGTCCTAATAACGTGGGCCAGGGCATAAAATCCTCGAGGGCTTTCATGATGCGCGGGTGGTGTGTGGGCTGGGGGTTGTCCCCGATCAGCAGCTCCTCATACAGCTTCTCACCCGGACGCAAGCCTGTGATCTGGATGCCAATGTCGCCGTCCGGGGTGCCCTCATCCCGTATCGACAGGCCTGACAGCTCCACCATCCGCAGCGCCAGGTCAGCAATGCGCACCGGCTCGCCCATGTCCAGTACAAACACGTCACCTCCGCTAGCCATGGCGCCGGCCTGAATGACCAGTTGGGCGGCCTCGGGGATGGTCATGAAATAGCGGGTGATGTCGGGGTGCGTCAGCGTGATTGGGCCACCGTTCTTGATCTGCTTGCGAAACAGCGGTACCACCGAACCCGAGGAACCCAGCACATTGCCAAAGCGCACCATCGAAAAGCGGGTTTTCCGCCCCTGCCCATGCTCCTGCCCCGCCGAAGTTGCCGCCAGCGCCTGCAGCACCATTTCGGCCAAGCGCTTGCTGGCGCCCATCACATTGGTCGGGCGCACGGCCTTGTCGGTGCTGATCAACACAAAGTCGCTCACCCCCTGCTCGGCCGCCACCTTGGCGGCGGTCCAGGTGCCCAGCACATTGTTTTTCACGCCCTCGACCGGGTTGTGCTCTACCAGCGGCACATGCTTGTAGGCGGCCGCGTGATAAATCGTGTGCGGCTGCCAGGCCAGCATGATTTCCCGAAGGCGCTCTTCGTCCCGCACCGACGCCAGCAGAGGCACAAGCTGCACGTCTGCCACCTTTGGCTCAGACATGATTTGCGTCAAATCCTCGTACACAGTGTACAAAGCAAACTCGTTCAGTTCCACCAGCAGCAGCTTGGTCGGCTCAAGCTTGATGATCTGGCGACACAGTTCGCTCCCTATGGACCCACCGGCACCCGTGACCAGCACCACCTTGCCTCGGATATTCCTGTCCATCAGCAATGGGTTGGGCGGCACGGCATCGCGGCCTAGCAAATCTTCAATATCCAGCTCACGTAGGTCGCTCACCTCTACACGCCCATGGGCAAGATCCATCATGCCGGGCAAGGTGCGCACCGCCACTTGGGCTAGTCGCGTCATTTCCAGAATTTCGTTGCGTCGCTGTCTACTGGCCGAGGGCATGGCCAGCAACACGACACTCACCTTCAGCCTGCCCACCCATTTGGTCAGTTTGTCCGGGTTGAAAATTTGGAGGCCATTGAGCACCTGGCCATGCAAACGGGGATCGTCATCCAGAAAACCCAACACCTGCATTTCTCGGCTATTGGCCATGGCGCCGGCTAGCTGCCGTCCGGCCGAGCCCGCCCCGTAAATCAGCACCCTGGGCCGCAACGCGAGTTTGAGATGGCTGACATACATCCCGCTCAGCCAGTATCGCGCCACCGCCCGGGAGGCACCCACCGCCAGCAGCAGCAGCATCGGCTGCAGCAGTCCCAGCGTACGCGGAACACCGGGCAATTCCAGCGCGAAAATCAGGCTTGCAAAGCACACCCCGTAGAGGCCGATTGCCTTGATAACCGCGACCAGCGCTGCCCAGCCAGAGTACCTGAAAATAGCCCGGTACAGGCCCGACACAACAAATATCGGCAAGGCCAATGCCAGCGACAAGCCCACCGCCACCCACAGGTTGCCCTCCAACATCACCAGTGTATCCAGCCGCAGCCACAGCGCCAGCCAGAACGTTAGCACACACAGCAGTGCATCTACGCTCAATGCCAGCAGACGTTTGGCCGGGCGAGGCAAAGCCAGTAAACGAATCGCAAAATTGATAATCATGAGTTCTTAAGGAGCGCTTGGCCCGTTGAATTGCTAGTTTTAAATTTCATGCGAGATGGCTTAGGATCGCGGATTGGCACGGACGAATAAATAAATTAAGAAAACCGGCGCAACTGGCTGGCTAACACGGCGCCTAGGAGCAAACCGACAACATCAGCCAGCAAATCGGCCCATTCGGCAAAACGGTCTGGTGTGAACGACTGCAACACCTCAATCAGTCCGCCATAAGCCAGCAGCCCAAGCAGCAGCAGCACCATGCGCCCAGGATAGCCCCAAAGACCCAGTACGGCCAGCACCGCAAAAGCCAGCATGTGGTTGCTTTTGTCCCAGCCGGTGCTGGGCATGTGGGGAACGACGGGCATCAACGAAAGCACCAGCACTGCCAACGCGCACACCCAGAAGGCCCAGCGCCAGCGCGCGGCTCCAGTCAAACGCACAATCAATAGCCGACGCATTAGTGCGACACCCCATCGCGGTGAATCACCTTGACAAAAGTGAGCCACAAAATGCGAATGTCAAACCACAAGGATTGACGGTGAAGATATTGCGTATCCAGCTCGACCTTTTGAGGGATGGGTAGCTCATCGCGGCCATTCACCTGTGCCCAGCCCGTCAGCCCCGGTACCAGCGCGTGCACGCCTTGCTGTGAACGCAACGCAATCAAATCATGCTGGTTGAACAACGCGGGACGCGGCCCCACAAAACTCATGTCGCCTGCCAGAATGCTCCATAACTGAGGCAATTCATCCAGACTGCTTTTGCGTAAAAAGGAGCCGATGGGTGTCAGGTGTGCCTTGGGGTTGCCTAACAAATGTGTTGCCACGGCCGGTGTACCCACCCGCATGCTGCGGAACTTCGGCATTTTGAAAATCTTGTTGTTGCGCCCCACCCTGTCAGACCAATACAGCGCGGGGCCTTTGGAGGTCAAACGCACCAACACGGCGACCAGCAACACCGGCACCAGTAAAAAACAGGCTGTCAATGTAGCCAACGACAGGTCGAATATTCTTTTCATGGTTTTTGCATCCCTGCGACGGCCTGTCGCAAGCCCTCTTCCACCGAAACTAGTGGCACCCAGCCCAACAGGCTGTGCGCTTTGGAAATATCCACCTGCAAATTGCCGCACAGGCGTTGTACTGCATCCCCCTTGCCCAACAGGGACGCCCCCGTTTGCAACACCCAGACAGGCACCGACACCAAGCGCGCAGTCACCCCTGCCGCTCGCGCCAAGCCACGCACCAACCCGGAGGTGGACAGGTCCTGCCCATCGCTCACCAAAAAAGTCTGGTTAGCCGCTTGCGGATGGGTAATGCAGGTGACGATGAAATCCACGAGATTATCCAGCGCCACCAGGCTGCGCCGGTTGTGCACCACACCCAGCGGCAGGGGCCAGCCACGCTGCACGGCGCGCATGAGGGAGGCAAAGTTAGCCTTTACTCCCGGGCCATACACCAGCGGCGGGCGGATGATGACCACCTCCATGCCGGTTTGTGCCGCAATCTGGCGTAAGCCCTGTTCGGCTTCCATCTTGGAAACGCCGTAGGGGTCAAGTGGCGCAGGCACATCGTCAGCCGTGAAAGGTCGCCCTGGCAGCGTTGCTTCTCCGTTGACCTTGACCGAACTGATGAACACAAAACGTTTTACCCCTGCTGCGGCAGCTTGACGGGCCAGTTTCAAGGTGCCTCCCACGTTGACGGCACGAAACGCAGTCAGTGGATCGGCCTCAGTGTCGTGCATGACGTGTACGCGGGCGGCGAGGTGGACCACTGTACTGACGCCAACAAGCACCTTGCCCCAATCCACGAAATCAGCCCGTGTGGCCAGGCGCACAGGTTGATTTCCTAGCCGTTTGACGAGCGCCTGCCCTACAAAACCGGTGCCACCAGTAATTAGCAAACTCAAATCTTCCCCTTGTGACAACTTCACGCGCCCACCCGAAAAAACTCTAAAATTTTTAATGGATAGCGCAGTAACACCTTCAGCCAATTGGTAGGTATGGAGTTTTCCCGGCAAGCACGCATCATCTCGCGGTTGAGCTGCAAAGAAGCCCGCCAACCACTGGTGCTGATGCCACCCAGTTGCATGCGCACGAATGATTCCGGCAAGTGCCGGTGACGCAGTTTAGGATGCCTGAAAACCCTGGCGACGAACTCAAAGTCTCCTGCGATTCGGTAGTCTGTGCGAAACGCGCCATAACGCTCAAATAAAGCCCTGCGCACAAAGAGTGCCGGGTGCGCGGGCATCCATCCCCAACCCAACCGGCCTGCCGTAAACCGGCCCGAGTTGTAGCGACGTGCAACAGAATTCTGCTGGCCAGGCCGGAAAAACTCCACATCGCCATAAAGAGCATCAAGCTGCTCTG
>JAYWCQ010000176.1:0-4101 GCA_043780435.1 Polaromonas sp. | reverse complement strand
TGCCGTTCGCCGAGGCGATTGCCCGTCACGCCGGGTTCGACCTCGACACGCCCTATGGCGAACTCACCGAGGAGCAGCAGCGGGCGATTCTGCACGGAACCGGCGACGAGTTCTTAAAGCTCGCAGGGTCGCCGAATTCGTTCCAGTACAAGGGGCTGTTCCCGTCAATCGACGAGGCGTCGCGGGTTAGCTTCGTCTACCGCGCGAGCCTCGACCACCTGGTTGACGAAGTGCCCTGCTCCGCCTGCGCCGGCTCCCGCTTACGACGCGACGCGGCAGCAACGCGGTTCGCCGACTTGACCCTCGGCACGCTCACCAGCCAGCCGCTCGGCGACACGCTGACCCTGTTCACCGGCACGAGCTTGCCGAAGCGCGAACTCGAAATGGTCAGCGAGGTCCGCAAGGAGGTCATCTCGCGCCTAAAGTTCCTCGTTGATGTCGGCTTGGGTTACCTGAGCCTCGACCGCAAAGGTCCGACCCTCTCCGGCGGCGAGGCTCAACGCATCCGCCTGGCGTCGCAAATCGGCTCGGGGCTGACAGGCGTGATGTACGTGCTGGACGAGCCCAGCATCGGCCTGCACCAGCGCGACAACGACCGCCTCATCAGCACCTTGAAACACCTGCGCGACATTGGCAACAGCGTTCTCGTCGTCGAACACGACGAAGACATGATGCACGCCGCCGACCACGTCATCGATATGGGCTTGGGCGCGGGCGTGCATGGCGGGCGGGTGATTGCACAGGGCACGTTTGAACAAGTGAAGAACAATACTGAGTCGTTGACGGGGAAGTATTTGTCTGGGGTGTTGAAAATCGAAGTCCCTAAAAGACGCACGCCGTGGCTGCCAACTTTGAAGTCAGAAACCGTTGCAGCCTTGAAAAAACCAGCGAAAGCAAGTTCTTACGCTAAAGCACCGAGCAAAGCCGCCTTGGCCTGGGCAGACCGCAACGCCCACCATCTGGCCACGCAGGGCGATGTGCAGGCGCTGCGGGTTATCAACGCGACGGGCAACAATCTGAAGGGCGTCAGCGTCGCGTTTCCCGTCGGTTTATTGACCTGTGTGACGGGTGTGTCGGGCTCTGGTAAATCGACATTGGTCAACGACACGCTCTACACCGCCGTAGCGCGACAGTTGTACCGCGCCCATGAAGAACCAGCGGCGCATGAAGAAATCCAGGGTATCGAGCATTTTGATAAAGTTATCAATGTCGACCAGTCCCCCATTGGCCGCACGCCGCGCAGCAACCCCGCCACATATACCGGCATGTTCACGCCGATTCGTGAGCTGATGGCGGAGATGAACTTGGCTAAAGAACGCGGCTACGGCGCGGGACGCTTCAGCTTCAACGTGGCCGGTGGCCGTTGTGAAGCCTGCCAGGGCGATGGCGTCAAAAAGGTGGAAATGCACTTTTTGCCCGATGTCTACGTGCCCTGTGACGTGTGCGTGGGCATGCGCTACAACCGCGAAACGCTGGAGGTGATGTTCAAAGGCAAAAACATTGCGCAGATTTTAGATTTAACCGTAGAAGCCGCGTTCGAGTTCTTCAAAACTGTGCCCACCATCGCCCGCAAGCTGCAAACGCTGCTGGACGTGGGCTTGTCCTACATCAAGTTGGGGCAGTCGGCCACCACGCTGTCGGGCGGCGAGGCGCAGCGCGTCAAACTGGCGCTGGAGCTGAGCAAACGCGACACCGGCCGCACGCTGTACATCCTGGACGAGCCAACCACCGGCCTGCATTTTGCCGATATAGCCCTGCTGCTCAAGGTGCTGCACCAGCTGCGCGATGCCGGCAACACCATTGTGGTGATTGAGCACAATCTGGACGTGATCAAAACGGCCGACTGGCTGATAGACATGGGGCCTGAGGGGGGCGCGGGCGGCGGGCAAGTGGTGGGCATGGGCACGCCAGAGGATATTGCGGCGAACGAAGCCAGTTTTACGGGGCATTATTTGAAGAGGTTGTTGTGATTATTGTGATAATGACGCCATGAAAATCAAATTCACCAAAATGCAAGGTGCAGGCAACGACTTTGTCGTGCTGGACGAAACGCGTGGGCGCTTGAATTTGAGCGTGGCGCAGTACCAGTTTCTGGCTAATCGGCACTTTGGCGTCGGGGCAGATCAGATTTTGTCGGTTCGCGCTGCGCCTGAAAGCTCAAAAGATATCGATTTTTCGTATGCGATTCACAACAACGATGGCTCGGAGGTTGAGCACTGCGGCAATGGGGCGCGCTGTTTTGTGCGCTTTGTACGTGACCAGGGTTTGACGACCAAAGACATCATCAAGGTGCAAACCATGAACCGTGTGCTGGAGCTGCATGCCACACCTGATGGGCAAGTCACCGTCAATATGGGGGCGCCGCAGTTTGAAGCCAGCAGCTTGCCGTTTGAGCCTGCAGGGCTTGAAACGCATCAAAAGGGGCTGGCGCAGGTGTTTTCGCTCGATTTGGGTGAAAATACTCAAAAAAATGCCTCAAATATGCCTCTATCCGGCGTATCTGTTGACTATACTGCTATTAAAAATATAGTAAATATCGCCATCGTGTCCATGGGAAATCCGCATGCTGTGCATATTGTTGACGATGTGGAAGCGTTTGATGTGGCACACATCGGCCCGCTGGTGTCCAAGCACGCACGCTTTGCACGTGGCGTGAATGCTGGCTTTATGCAGATTGGGAGCCGTTCGCAGGTGCAGCTGCGGGTTTATGAGCGTGGCGCAGGTGAGACACTGGCTTGCGGTACGGGTGCGTGTGCTGCGGTGGTGGCGGGTATTCGCCAAGGCTTGCTGGATGCCAGCGTACAGGTGTCAACCCATGGCGGTTTGTTACAGATTGACTGGGCGGGCGGCGATGCGCCTGTCATGATGACAGGCTCTGCGACCAAAGTTTTTGAGTCTGAAATCGAAATTCCGACCTGATCACTGATAAAAATAACTGATGTAACTTTTTGAAAAACAAGATGAATTCCAATTTAAACCCGATCACTGAAGACGACATTGCTGATTTCTTGATCAACACGCCAGATTTTTTCGAGCGTCACGCTGAGTTGCTTTCGTCCGTTCAACTAAACAGCGGCCACGGCAAGCGCGCCATCAGCCTGCAAGAGCGCCAAGCTGAAATGTTGCGCGAGAAAATCAAGGTGCTGGAGCGCGGTTTGATGGACATGATTCGCCACGGCAATGAAAACACGCAAACGGCTGACAAACTGCAGCGCTGGACGTGTAAATTGCTCTTGGCGACGGATGCCAAAGAGCTGCCCGAGCTGATTGCGTACAACATCAAAAAAGAATTCGCCGTGCCGCAAGTCGCCATCAAAGTATGGGCGGTGGACGAGCAATACGCTGCTGAAGCCTTTGCCACTGGTGCGAGCGAGGACGCACAAACGTTTGCCTCGTCACTGACCCTGCCGTTTGTCGGTTTGAATGCTAAATTCGAAGCCGCCACTTGGCTGGACAACCCAGAGCAAGCGGTATCCTTGGCGCTGATTCCTTTGAAAGCAGCTGATTCAGCCACGGCTTTGGGTTTGCTGGTGTTGGCGTCGCCTGACGGGCAGCGCTTCAACAGCGGTATGGGGACGGACTTTTTAGAGCGCATTGGCGAAGTGGCCAGTGCTGCCTTATCAAGAATGAAAGATGGACGCCCTGCCTGAGACTCAGCCTACGGTTCAGCCTGACATTGGGGCTGAAACCGATCCGCTGGTTGCTCGGTATTTAGAGCACGTCCGCGTCGAGCGGCGGCTGGCGGCACGGACGGTGACGCTGTATGCGCTGGATTTGATCAAGCTGGCGGACTACGCAAAATCAGTCTCGGTCGAACTGCTCAAGGTGCAATCCAGTCACATTCGCCGCTGGGTGGCGCAGATGCACTCGGGCGGTCGCAGCGGGCGCGGCATTGCGTTGATTTTGTCGGGTTGGCGAGGCTTTTACGTTTGGCTGGGGCGCGAAGGGCTGATTGCCAGCAACCCGGTGCAAGACGTGAAAGCGCCCAAAGCCGCCAAACCTTTGCCCAAAGCGCTGAGTGTGGATGACTCGGTGCAACTCGCCAGCTACCAAAACGAAGCGCAAGACCCATGGCTTGAAGCGCGTGATGCGGCGATGGTG
>JAYWCQ010000175.1:0-13507 GCA_043780435.1 Polaromonas sp. | reverse complement strand
GCCTAGCGCACCCGCACATCCCCTCGACGGCATCACCCGCGCCGCCATCGCCCACCTCTGGTTTGAAAGCATCCACCCCTTTGAAGACGGCAATGGCCGTATCGGCCGAGCCATCATGGACATGGCTTTGGCGCAGGATTTAGGTGAAACCACACGGCTCTACAGCCTGTCCAGCCAACTCATGCAGCATCGCAAAGGCTATTACGATGCGCTGCACCAAGCGCAGCACGGCAGCTTGGATGTGTCCGATTGGGTGCTGTGGTTTACGCAGCAATTCAGCCTGGCCTGCCAAGCCACCAGCGCGCTGATAGACCGCGCGCTTGAAAAATCCACCTTCTGGCAAACCCACTCAGCCACGTCGCTGAACGAGCGGCAGCGCAAGGTGATTCAACGCCTACTGGACGATGGCGACGGCGGATTCTTAGGTGGCTTGAATGCCGACAAATACATGAAAGTGACCAGCACCTCCAAAGCTACGGCCACGCGCGATTTGGCTGATTTGGTGAAGAACGGTTTGCTGCGCAGCACGGGGCAAGGCAAGGCGGTTCGGTATTATGTGGCGGTTGATGGGTGGGAAGTGGGGTGGCGTTCAGGTGCCGAGAAAGACGCTGACTAAAAGTAAGCAGCGTGCGCCAACCGCTTGACCGAAACGCCAATAAGTAGCAAGATAAAAGCATGAACAAACCCATGCACCACTTTTCAGACCTCTTCGCCCAGCTCGGGTTGCCCAATGACGAGCTCGGCATCAGGCACTTCATCGCCAGCCACGCCCCGTTGCACGGCGATTTCCGCCTCCCCGAAGCCCCCTTCTGGACGCCCGCCCAAGCCGCCTTTCTGCGCGAAGCGATTTTGCAGGATTCTGACTGGGTAGAGATGGTAGACCAGCTTAGTGTTGCGTTGCGGCAGGCTTAGTAGATGGGAAATAGCCTAAATTAGCAGAAAATAAGCGTCTAGCCGGCGTATTTGTTGTCTGAGGTGCTATTGAAAGTATAGTAAATTGGTGACATCGGGTTTATGTGGTTTTTTGCCCTAATTTATGGCTCTAGCCATTGTTTTTATTGGCTAGGGTGCTATCTTATTTGTATTTAAATGGCGTTCCTTGTCATTCTCCAACCCACTCAATCCCCTGCCCCATAACTGCTTCCAACCTCTCCGCACTGACAAGTTGCGGCGCAATCTCCGCCAACGGCACCAAAACAAACGCACGCTGCCACATACGGGGATGCGGCACGGTGAGGGTTTCGGTTTGAATTTGTGCATCGCCGTAGAGCAGCATATCCAAATCTAGCGTGCGCGGGGCGTTCAGGTAGGGGCGGTTTCTGCCTGCTTTTTGCTCTATTTTTTGTAGCTGCTCAAGCAATAAATACGCCGGCTGATGGCAGATTATCTCTACTACAGCGTTGATGTAATCTGGGCTTTTTGGAGCGCCTGGGAGCGACTCCATCGCTGCTGTTTTGTAGAGGGATGATTGTCGGGTGACTTCGGTCTCAGGCAAGTCGTTGATGGCTTGGATGGCGTCCAGAACCGTCTGGGCGGCATCGCCTAGGTTTGCGCCTAGGGCGATGTAGGCGGTGACTGAACTTGCGGGGGGATGGATTCCCGCCTGCGCGGGAATGACAGGTGTGGCGGGAATGACGGATTTTGTGTCCGTCTTGATCATGCTTTACTAGCTAGACGAGCCATCTGTTGGATTCGGCACAAACGCCGGATTCGGCTTTTTCACGCCGCCACGTTTGCGTCTGCGGCGCTTTTTGGCGGGGTCGGTGTTGGTGGGCTCAGCGCCGTCGTCTTCGCCCTCTTCTTCGGTGCGCTCTAACAGGTTGTCTAAAGGGGAATCGGAAGGCGAATCAGAGCCTGCTTTTTTAGCTGCAGTGCGCGGTTTGGCGGCCGCTTTTGGCTTGGCCCGTTGCTCTTCTCGCACTTCTGCCACCATGTCTTCACGCTGCTCGTCAGTGGCGATGCTGAATTCTTGCCACCACTCAGCCAAAGACTCGTCCACCTCGCCCGCCACGGCCCGCAGGCGCATGAAGTCGAAACTGGCGCGGAAGCGTGGCTGGTCGACCATGCCGAAGGGGGTGCTGCCGACGCGTTTTTCAAAGCGGGGTTGCATCATCCAGATTTCGCGCATGTCAGCGGCCAGTTTGCCACGGCCGGAGACATCGCCGATACGGGCGTTGAACACGTCGTCTATCGCCTCTTGCAGGGCGGGGAAGCTGTGCTGGCGCTGGCGCAGGCGCGCTGCCCAGCCATCGCGGACATCGGCCCAGAGCACGCAGGCCAAGAGGAAGCTGGCGACCACGGGTTTGCCTTCACCGACGCGGCGGTCGGTGTCTTCTAGGGCGATACGGACCAAGGTTTGGTCGGCCCGCTCCACCACCACGTCCAGCAGCGGGTAAATGCCGGTGGACAAGCCCAGTTCTTTCAGCGTGATGATGCTGCTTTTGGCGTGGCCGGTTTGCAGGAGCTTGAGCATTTCGTCAAACAAGCGGCTTTGCGGCACATCGGCCAGCAGCTTTTGCGAACTGATGAGCGGGGCGGCGGTTTTGGCGTCGAGCTTGAAGCCCAAAGGCGCGAGCTTGGCAGAAAAACGCACGGCGCGGATGATGCGGACGGGGTCTTCGCGGTAGCGGGCTACGGGGTCGCCAATCATGCGCATGACGCGTTTTTGCGAGTCTTTGAAACCGTTGTGAAAATCGACCACGATTTGCGTTTCAGGGTCGTAATACATGGCGTTGATGGTGAAGTCGCGGCGCACGGCGTCTTCTTGCATAGTGCCCCAGACGTTGTCGCGCAGCACGCGGCCGGACGAATCGACGGCGTGCTTCATGCCTGCCAGCTCAGATTTGCTGGTTTTTTCGTTGCCTATGACCTGCTCTGCCGCTGCGTTGTCCAAATTGGCGCGGAAAGTGGTGACTTCGATCACCTCATGCTCGCGCCCGCGCCCGTAAACGACATGGACGATGCGAAAGCGGCGGCCAATGATGAAGGCGCGGCGGAACAGGTGTTTGACCTGCTCGGGTGTGGCGTCGGTGGCGACGTCAAAGTCTTTCGGGCGCAGGCCGACCAGCAAGTCACGCACTGCGCCGCCAACGATATAGGCTTCGAAGCCAGCGTTTTTGAGGACGTGCACCACATCGCGCGCGCGGTCGTCCACCAAGCTGTTGTCAATGCCGTGGGTAGCGACGCCAATGTCTTCGCGTTTGCCGTAGTTCGTTTTTTTCGCTTTTACCGCTGGAGAGCCGTCTTCAGACTTGCCGAGTAGTTTATTTATAAATTTTTTAATCATGTCTGTGTATTAAACCAGCTAATTTAGGCAAAAAGCTCAAGTATTTGCCATCCGCGCTCTACCGCAACCGCTCGCAACCGAGCGTCCGGGTTGGTAGCAATAGGCACATTAACCTTCTCCAAGAGCGCAATATCGTTGATGGAATCGGTATAAAACGTGGTGTGCACGTCTTGCCAGCTCAGGTTTTTAGCCGCCAGCCAAGCTTCCACACGTGTGACTTTGCCTTCATGCGCTGAAGGAACGCCTTTGATTTCACCCGTGATCCAGCCCTTGCCGCCCACGGATTCGTCTTTTTCAAGCTGCACAGCTATCAAATCATCAATACCTAAAGCGGTGGCAATCGGGCGGGTGACGAACTCGTTGGTGGCGGTGACGATGACCAGCTGGTCGCCCGCTGCGCGGTGCTTGGCGATCAAATCCGTCGCCGCATTTTTGATGGCGGGTTGGATGGTAGCCGACATGAATTGGGCGTGAGCTGCTATCGATTTAGCAGCGCCTTGGTCTTTGATTGCCTGGGTGGCGAATCTGACGTATTCGGATATTTTGAGTTCGCCCTTTTTGTATTGGGCAAAAAATTCGTCGTTGCGTTGTTTGAATTCAACGGGGTCTGTCCAGCCGATCTGGGTGGTGAATTCGCCCCACGAATAGTCGGAATCTAGGGGTAAAAGGGTGTGATCAAGGTCGAATAGGGTGATATTTTGCATCATGGAAAATTTTTATCGAAACAATTTACTATTATTTTTATAGCAGTTTAGTCAATAAATACAACGGCTACAGTCATATTTAACCTCACTTCAACCATTATCCATCATCGATTTTATCAATGGCACGGTGATTGATTTTTTCGACTGCAGGGCGTAGCCGTCTATGGCGTCCAGCAGCTCCATCAAGCTGCCCAAGTCGCGGCTGAAACGGTTGAGCATGAAGTCCATCACCTCGTCGCTCAAAAACACGCCGCGTGCATCGGCTTCCTGGCGCAGCACGGCGCGGCGTTCGGGTTCGGACAATACCTGCAGCGCAAACACGTGGCCCCAGCCCAGGCGGGTACGCAGGTCTTCGCGCAGCATCAAATCTGCGGGCGGTGTTGCGCCTGCCGCCAACACCCAGCGCTGCTGGCCGGTGCTGGGTGTCATGGCGTTGACAAACCAGTTGAAAGCGGCGTGCTGTTGCTGGGCGGTGTACAAATGCACATCGTCCATCAACACGGCATCCCACGAGTCGTCAAACATGGGCGGATTGTGTATGGATGCGTCTAGCCAGCCGACGTGTACACCCAGTTCGCGTAAAGCATGGGCAGACGCTTTGAGCAGGTGCGATTTTCCACTGGAACTCTCGCCCCATAAATAAGTAGGAACAGGCGACCGCGTCGGGCTGCTGGCCCACAAATTGAGATGTTGCAGGGCGGCAGTGTTGGGCCCCGCGAAAAAATTGGTCAATGTCGGCCCTGTGTGCAAGCCAATATCAAGTGCAATTTGTTTCATAGCTGCGATTTTACGGAAATTAACCCTGAGGTACTGGACTTACCCTTAATCAACCCTGATAGAGCTTACTCGCCATGTAATTCGTCTGCACACGCCGCATCGCCACCAACAACACAGCGCTGGCTGGCAAGGCGACCAAAACGCCCACAAAACCAAACAATTGTCCAAACGCCATCAACGCAAAAATAACGGACAGCGGGTGCAGCCCAATACGCTCACCCACAAAACGCGGCGTCAGATAAAAGCTCTCCACCACCTGCCCTGCGCCATAAACAACAGCCACCATGACCAAGGCTTTGATCGACGCAAACTGCAACAGCCCAGACAACAGTGCCAAAACCAGCCCCAAACCAAAACCCAAATACGGCACAAACACGGCCAAACCGGTGAATATCCCAATCGGCCAAGCCAAATCTAAGCCAAACAAAGCCAATCCCACGCTATAAAACACCGCCAATGCCAGCATAACCAAAAGCTGGCCGCGCAGGTATTGGCCCAGCACAGCGTCAGATTCTTTCGTAAAACTGTCAAACGCGGGATGCATGCGAGGTGGCACAAAGGCTTGAAAATGACCCACAATGCGGTCCCAGTCGATCAATAAATAGAACAGTACAACGGGAATCAACACCAGATTACCCACAATCGCCAGCGCCACGCTGCCACCCAGTTTCACCGATGAAAGCACGGAGCCCACGCTGTCCTCCACATTGGTATTGAGGTATTTGAGGACGAAGTCTTTGATGTGCGCAAAGTCAAACGTAAATTTGACGCCGAATTGGGCGAGCAAGGGTTTGAGCCATGCGTGGACATTGTCAATCAACACGGGAATTTGCTCGCGCAACAGCGGCAGATGTTTGGTCAAAATTGGCACAATCAGCAGCAAAACAGCCAGCACGACGACAATGAACAAAAGCTCCACCAACAACACCGCCAGTACGCGGGGCATTTTGCCGCGCATCAAGGCATCTAAGCGGTTCACCAGCGGATTGAGCGCATAGGCCATCACGCCAGCCACCACAAAAGGCGTCAAAACTGGCCCCAAAAGCCACAAAAGCACGACGGCTAACGCCGCAATACCGAGCCAGGTCATGATGGTTTTTTGAGTTGTCGTGAATTGCATGGGCGATTATGAATTGATAGAAGTGCGTGATATGAGCAAAGTCGCTGGTAAAAACCCTTAAAATCAAAGTAAATTCTAGTCTGAACAGACCTGAACAAACGAATAAACTCCAAATACTTCATTTCTACACCATGACCACCCCACTCAGCTACAAAGACGCCGGCGTTGACATTGACGCGGGAGACGCCCTGATCGAACGCATCAAACCTTTCGCTAAAAAAACCATGCGCGAAGGCGTGTTGGCAGGCATTGGCGGCTTTGGCGCGCTGTTTGAGGTGTCGAAAAAGTTCAAAGAACCGGTCTTGGTCAGTGGCACCGATGGCGTGGGCACCAAGCTGAAACTGGCTTTTGAGTGGCAAATGCACGATACGGTGGGCATCGATTTGGTGGCGATGAGCGTCAACGACGTGCTGGTGCAAGGCGCTGAGCCGCTGTTCTTTTTAGATTATTTTGCCTGCGGCAAGCTGCACATCGACACCGCAGCGGCCGTGATCCAAGGCATCGCCAAGGGTTGCGAGCTGTCCGGCTGCGCCCTGATTGGTGGCGAAACTGCTGAAATGCCGGGCATGTACCCCGCTGGCGAGTACGATTTGGCCGGTTTTGCCGTTGGCGCGGTTGAAAAAGCGAAGATTTTGACTGGCGCATCGATTGGCGCTGGCGACGTGGTGCTGGGTTTAAAAAGCAACGGCGTGCATTCCAACGGTTTCAGCTTGGTTCGCAAGTGCATCGAACGCGCAGCTAACAATCTGCCCACAACACTAGACGGCCAACCCTTCAAACAAGCCGTCATGGCGCCGACTCGCTTGTACGTGCTCAATGTGCTCAAAGCCCTGGCGGCACATCCGCTGAACACGGCGGCCGACGGCTCGACTTCAGGCATCAAAGCGCTGGCCCACATCACTGGCGGCGGCCTGCTTGAAAACATCCCCCGCGTCCTGCCCAAAGGCATGGCCGCACACCTGACAAAAGGCAGCTGGCCACAAACCGAGCTATTCGCCTGGTTGCAAGCCACAGCCAGCATCGACGACATCGAAATGAACCGCACCTTCAACAACGGCATCGGCATGGTGGTGGTGGTAGACGTCGCCAGTGCAGCCGCCGTGGCGCAAACTTTGCGTGATCTGGGCGAAACCGTGTTCGAAATCGGCGCGATTACACCGCAGGGAGCGGGCGCGGCGGTTGTGGTTGGTTAAAACCTCGAATTTATGACTGAAATACGCCTCTAGTCGGCGTATTTATTGCCTGAGCAGCTATAAATAATATAGTAATTAAATCTTACCTAGGCATCATAGTGATAACGACAAGCAACAATAATCAAAGCATCGTCAGTCGCTCTGTAGACCAACCGATTCGCTTCATCAATCCGCCGCGACCAGTAGCCTGACAGGTTGCCCACCAAGGCTTCGGGTTTGCCAATGCCTGTAAAGGGGTCACGGGCGGCGGCCTCTAGCAACATATTGATTCGCTTGAGGGTTTTGCGGTCTTGGCTGTACCAGTAGGTGTATTGCTCCCAGCCTTCGGGAACAAAGGTGATATTGCGCACTTTATGCCGTTAAAAGCTTGCGTCGCTTGGCTTGGCCTGCTTTGTCTTGCGCTATGGATTTGGCTAAATGTGCGGCATTGGCGGGGCTTGCCAACAGGTGCAGGGTTTCTGCCATGCTTTGAAAGTAGGCCAATGACATGACCACGGCATCTTCCGCGTCGCGGCGGGTGATGATGGTGTAGTCGGCGTCATCAATCACACCGTCTAAGACAGTTTTTAAGCCGTTACGGGCTTCGGTGTAGCTGACGACTTTCATGATTTAGTTCCTAGTTTAGTGTTGAGAGTTGAGAGTTGAGAGTTGTCCAATATATTGGACATATTATAGACAATAACTCAAAATCACCAAGCAGGTGTTAGCTGCCCGGCAGACAAGCGAAAACCGCGATGCGCCATCGCGCGGGCTTCCAACTCGTCATGCGTCACCAAGATCGTCGTAACACCCATGTTGGTGATGTGCTGTTTGAACTCATCCCGCAGTGATTGACGCAACTCTGCGTCTAGCGCGGAAAAAGGTTCGTCGAGCAACAGCGCTTTGGGCTGCGTGATCAACGCCCGCGCTAGGGCAACACGCTGCTGCTCGCCGCCGGACAGGGTGGTGACTTTGTCTGTCGCATGGGTTGCCAAATTAAAGCGCTCTAACATGGCTAAGGCTTGCTCACGGGCTGCTTTTTTGCTGAGCTTTTGCTCGATCAAGCCAAAAGCGACATTGTCTAAGACGTTTAGGTGGGGGAACAAGGCGAAGTCTTGAAATATCAGTGCGAAATGGCGTTTTTCTGGGGGCAGCTGGGTGATGTCTTGCTGGTCAAAAAAGACTTGTCCGGCATCCGCCTGCTCCAAGCCAGCCACAATTTTCAACAAAGTGCTTTTGCCAGCACCTGAAGCGCCCAGCAGCGCCACAATCTCGCCGCGCGACACGCTTAGGCTGAGCTTGTCTGCCAAGAATCGGTTCTCGTAGCGTTTGCTGATGGACTTTAATTCAAGCATTTTTAATCATAGAGTATTTATCCTAGCTCTTAGTATGCTTAGGTGCCGTTTTCCCGAACCACTCGGGTGAATCGATCACCACAAACACGAGCGCAGACAGCAACATCAACAGACACGCCAAGAGCATCGCCGTATCTAAATTGACAGCGCCTGGCTTACCAAGGCGCTGGTAAATCAAGGTGGTAAGCGTTGTCCACTCGGGGCGCGACAAAAACAAAGTCACGGCAAATTCGCCCAAGGCCGTCGCCGCTGCAAACGCCATACCGCGACGCAAAGCGGGGCTTAGCAATGGCAAAGTGACCCGCCAAAACGTTCGAGCTGGGCTAGCGCCCAAGGTGCGGGCGACTTGGCCTAAATTATCTGGCAGGCTGCCCAAGCCGGCGGTCATGGCTTTGGTGACGAAGGGGTAGGCCAACACGGCGTAGGCGGCTATCAGCAAAGCTAAACTGGCCGTCCAGTCGGGGTACAACAGCAGCAAACCAAACGCCACGGTGACGGGGGATGCTATCAACGGTAAATACGCTGCCGCACGCCAAGCGACCGAGCCTCTACCCGTTCCAGTGCCCAAGGCGTGGGCGATGCCAAGTACGGTGGCGATCAACAACGCAACGGCTGAAAAGCGCAGGGTGTTCCACAGCGCGAGTTGGGTTTCAGCATCCAACAAGGCGGCCCAAGCTTGCGAATCGGCCAACAAAGCGCGCCACACAATCGCCAAGATGGGCGCAGCACAAAAGAAGAACAAAACGGCCATGCTGCCAAACACGGCCAACCCATTCAAAGCGGTATTAGGATGGCGCAATGCGATAGGTTGCAAGCGCGTTGATACGGACAATCGCTTTTCAACATAAGCGTAAGCCAAAGCGATCAAGCCCGTCAGCAGCAGCATCCAGAGCGCCAAACTGCTGGCTTGCGCGAGCTTGAGTTCATAGGCGACCAAGGTGTAAATTTCAACTTCCACCGTGGCATAGCGCTGCCCACCCAGAACCAAGGCCAAGCCAAAGCCGGAGAAGCAATACAAAAAAACCAGACACAAGCTGGACGCGAGCCAAGGTGCTATCACCGGCCACTCCACCCGCCAGAAGGCGCGCCAAGGCGTTGCGCCCAAGGAACGGCTGGCAGCAACGCAATGCGCATTCACCTGCCCCAGCGCATCAACACCCGCACGTATGACCACGCACAGGTTAAAAAACAAATTGCCGTACAAAAGTAGCCACGGTGTGTCTTGCAAATCAATTCCTAGCGATTGACTAAACACGCCCTGCGGTCCCCACAATGCCAAAACGCCCAGCGCGGCAACGAGCGTCGGTACGACAAAGGGCAGCATCAAAAGTCGCAACACCAGCTGGCGACCGGGAAAGTCAAACCGCGCCAGCACCCATGCCACAGGAAGACCTAAAACGAGTGCAAGAACGCAGGTAGCAACGGCCTGCGTGAAAGACCACAACAGCCGCCACTTTAAGAAATCGTCTTGCCAGATGGTGATGAACGACCAAACATCAGCCCCGCTTGCAAAACCGCCCCACCCTTCTGCAGCCAATCGCAGCATCGGCAACAGCAGCATCAACACCACCGCCGCGCTGGGCAGCAGGAGCAACGCCACTCTTGACGAGCGCTTCATAACTTAATTTGAAAAAACTTTACTTCAACTTACTTCAAAACAGTTTTCGTCCAGCGGCTGATCCACCCAGCGCTTTTTTCAGCGATGAGAGCAGGGGCCATGCTTTCAAATTTAGCTGGTTCAGGCGCAAAACGCATCACATCAGCACGCTTGGTGGTGCTTTGCATCGGGTACATCCACATCGTCGTTTGCAGTGCTTCTTGCACGTCTGCTGTGCGCATGAACTCTAAGAATTTCTCGGCTTCTGCGCGCTGCTTGCCACCTTTGATGAGCGCAACGCCCTCGACTTGCCTGAACACTGCACCCGGTAAAAACAAGCTGGCGGTTGGCGAATCAGTCAATTTTTCTTTGCTGTAAAACACCTCAGCGGCTGGGCTGCTGGCGTAGCTCACAACTATTGGGTACGCACCACCATTGCGGCTAAAGTCTGTGTAATAGGCTTCTGTCCAGCCTTTGGCGACCTTCATGCCGTTACCGCGCATACTTTTCCACCAAGCAAAGGCTTTTTCTTCACCCATGTTGGCAATCGTCGCCAGCAAAAAGGCGTAGCCAGGGCCAGACGTGGCTGGATTTTCTACGACCAGCCATTTTTTATACGCAGGTTGCGTTAACTCTTCCAACGATTTTGGCAGCGGCGTACCACGTTTAGCCACGGTGGCTTTGTCGTAGTTCAGCGTCACAAAACCGTAGTCAACAGCGACGGCCATGCCTGCAAACTCGGTTTTTGATTCGCCTTGAGCTGAAGCGCCATCGTAAACATCAAGAATGTCTGCGGCTTTGGCTTTGACGGCTTGCGCGTTGTCGATGCCATAGACCACATCGGCAATCGGCGCTTTGCGGGTCAAAATCAGCTTGTTCAACATCTCACCAGAATCGCCACCTTTGACCATTTTGAGCTTCACGCCCGCTTCGGATTCAAATTTAGCCAGCAAAGGCTTGGGCAAATCAAACGAGCTGTGCACGATGACGCGCAAATCTTTGGCCAAAACTGAGACGGAAAACAAGCCCGCAGCCAAAGCGACAGAAGCAAGTAAAAATTGTTTTTTGATTTTCTTCATAGTTCCCTCAAACTCTTTATGAAATTTCGCCCGCAATAGAACGCATAAAAAAAGAAGAACTTTATGGACTTCAGTCATCACGCTTCCTACGCTGGCATAACCCAGATCAGGTGAACAGGGTATTTCTCAGTCCACGTTAACGGACACCCCTGGTGGATTTGCATTGTAACCGTCACGCATACTATGTGAAAATATTGCCCGTCCAGAATAGCTCACTAAAAACTGCTGCAAATACCACGCAACGTGTTTACGTGATACACGAGGGCATGTTCAACGGTGTGAAGCATCTGAAGCTGCGTATTGCTAACTCGCGGCGGCTAGCCACGGGGAAACTCGCCAAACTTAAAGAGCCGACGTACTCGGATAATTACAAAATCAACAGCCGCGACAAAGAAATTCTCCAACTCCTCCAAAGTCAAAATCCGCCTGAATACCGCTATGCAGGCACCACCTATGATGGCGTTTTGACGGGTTCTACGGGGAAACTGCTGCTCGAACTAGCACTCAAAACCAAGCAGCTATTTTTACTGGACGAACCCAACGTGCTGGGTAAACCTCTCACACCGGGTGAGCCGCGCCAAGTGCTGTGGCGTTGGCAAGAGGCCACTGGTCAACCGCACAATGCAGAGCCTTTATGGCATTTATCAGCACAACTCGCCGACCAAACTGGTGTGATCTACCCCAGCACACCGCCCATGTACTTGGATGCTGAAGCAGGCTTGTATGGCTGGATTGAGATGCCGGATTTAACACCAGAAAAACTTGCCCTGCTGCTCAAAGCACCCCCCCATTCCGCAGTCCACCTTCTACGCGCCTGAGACGACACTGCTGAGTAACTTGGCAGGTTTGCCACTGCCGCCCGTGATTAAAGCGCCGCAAGTGCTAGAAGGGTTGGTGCCACAACCACATTTGCATATCAGTCTTGTACCAGCGCAGGAACGAAGTTGGCACGGCTTGCTGTGCGCGACGCTGCGTTTTGAATATGGCGATCTTCTCGTTTTCCGCTTTGATGATCAAACGCCTTTATTGCTCGATTTACCGTCATTATCTGTAGCACCGTCGACGGGTATGACAACGCCGATTGAACGCATTATTTTGCACCGCGATATGGCGTTTGAGCGTGCCACACGCGCGAACTTACGCACGTTAGGTTTGCAAACAGACCATTTGGGGCAATGCCATCTCAACCCTGCTTACACACCTGCTGGCCAGTGGCTCTCGTGGGCGGACAACGACTACCAAGCCTTCAAAGACGCGGGGTTTGCAGTCACGACAGATGCAAATTTAGATGGTTTGATTAGCCGCGCTGATGACTTGGTCGTCCAACTCGCAGAACAACATGACCAAGATAAAAATGCTTGGTTTGATTTGTCGCTGGGGACGGATATCAACGGTCAGCGGCACAATATCTTGCCCATGCTGCCAGAGTTGCTGGCGCAGTTGTCGCCACCGCCTAGGAGTGCAACGTCCTTAGGCGCGGACGAGCCAGATTTGACCATCCCACCGTATATTTACCTCGCGCAAGCTGATGGCAACTACTTGCGACTGCCCACAGAACCACTCAAGCCGTGGCTGCAAGCCTTGCTAGATTTGTTTGGTGAGCGTGGTGTCGATTTCAAAAAAGGTGACACCTTGCGCCTGACGCGTTTAGAGGCACTGCGTGTGGGCGCATCTCTGGGAGAAGGGGTGCAATGGCAGGGCGCCAACCAGTTGCGACGCCGCATCACCCCCTTTATGTTGCGCCGCCATAAGGCTGAAGTTGCCACCGATTTGCCCGAGAAGCTGACGCAGATCTCCAGCGTTGAGCTGACTGGCAAGCAAGCCAATTTGTATGAAACTATTCGCCTCACGACCGAGCAATCCGTGCGTGAGGCGCTGATTGAACGCTTCACCAGCGGCGAAGTGCCCCTGTTCCTCATCAGCCTGAAAGCTGGCGGCGTGGGCTTGAACCTGACGCAAGCGGACACCGTGATTCACTACGACCCGTGGTGGAACCCCGCCGTAGAAACCCAAGCTACAGACCGCGCCCACCGTATCGGCCAAACCCAGCGGGTGATGGTGTACAAACTTGTCGCCCAAGGCACGATTGAACAGCGAATTCTTGCTCTGCAAGAACGCAAGGCTGCGCTTGCACAAAGCATGTACAGCGGCTCCGCAGCGCGCAAGCAACCTTTGTTTACCAAAGGTGACTTGGCAGAGCTGTTATTGCCTTTGGGGAAATGATGCATTCAGGTGATTGATACCTAGAAAACAAAAAAACCCGGTAACTCATTGAATTACAGGGCTTATTTGCATGTTGTTGGACTAGCCTAAACATAGTACTGGCGGAAACGGAGAGATTCGAACTCTCGATGAGGCTCTACACCCCATACTCCCTTAGCAGGGGAGCACCTTCGGCCACTCGGTCACGTTTCCAG
>JAYWCQ010000174.1:0-10966 GCA_043780435.1 Polaromonas sp. | reverse complement strand
AGACAGCATCCGCAGGGCACTGTAAAACGAAGATGAGCCGCGAAGCGTGCGAGTCGGAGTGCAGCCAATACCCCGCCCCTTGGGGCGGGGAAATTTATTGTCTGCGTGCCCGCTTGGGCAGACCAGCGCCAGTTGCTGTTGATGGCTTGCTCAAATTTGACGGTTCCGGTCACACCCTCCAGCACCACGGGCTGCGACCAAGCTTGGTTGTTGATATTCAGTTTGGCGTTGGATGCGGGCAAGGTGTTGCCCGTCAAACTCATGCCTGGAACGCTGGGTTGCGAGCGTTTTGAGTATTCAAACTCGGCTTCCAAAATACTGTCTTTGCTCATGCGCCAATCGGTCGCAACGGCCAGCAGTTGGCGTTTGCCAGCCGCCGCTGGCGCGTAGCTGTCTACCTTTTCAGCCGCCGCATTGATGCGGTAGCCAAATTCTTTGTTCTCACCGGCTCGGCCACCCAAGTCAACCGCCGCCAAAAGGCTGCCGTAGCTGGTTGCTTCCAATCGCACGGTGCGCAAGGCTGCTTCGGTAGGGCGTTTCAAGTAGTAATTGACCAAGCCACCCGGGGCGCTGGTGCCGGCTTGAATGCCCGTGGTGCCTTTGAGAATTTCAACACTCTGTTTGTTCTCCAAGGCAATGAAGGTTTCAGCGCTGATAGGCAAGCCTTCGCGACGGAAATTGTACTTGTTGTCAAGCACAAAACCGCGCACGGTGACGTAATCCCAGTAGCCCGCCGTGTTGTAAGCGTCGCTCACGGAAGCATCAAACTTGGACAAATCCGCCAAGCGTTTCGCGCCCACGGCTTCCATTTGCTCTGCGCTGATCACATTTGCGCTGATGGGGGTGCGAGCCAGCGGCGCATCGCCAATAAGGCTGACACCGGAAATGGCGGTGCCATCGTTGGGGTTGGCAGACACGACTACGGGTTTCAGCGTGGGGATGGCTTTATTTTCAGTATTTTGTGCAAATGCGTGCGTTGGGAAAAGAGCTATTGATGCTATATTAACAATAGCGCTATAGGTAATAAATACGCCGGATACAGCAATATTTAAGGGTTTTTTCTTGAACTAATTTCTATTGTCTTGAAAAGTATGGGAATTGATATGGAGTGCCATAACGTGTTGTCTTTCGTCCTAGCAGGAGGGCCGCGCTCTAACCTGGTGGGAAAGCTGAGAGTTTGCTTAAAATTTAAGCCCTTGGCTTAAATATAAAACAAAATTTTCCAGGTTAAGAGTTGTGCTTCCCTGCTCGAGGATTACCTCAATCAGGTTCAAAGGGACTTTCTCAGTCGTAGCTGCCGTGTTTCAAAGCGGCTACAACACCCCTAGCGATGTGTCAGTTATGTTGGGTCGTTCTTGCGTCCAACCTACAAAATTAACGGCTTGCATTCTAAGGTGAAAAAACAAAAACTGAGACCATCGCCCCAAGTTTCTCCGTTTTCCTAGAGCCGTTTGAATGGTTTTTTGCGCCAAACCAACCGGTAGTACGTCGTTTGCAACGCCAGCATGGCTAAAAATGTGATGGGGTATGCCGCCCATATCCCCTTGATGCCATAGATGTTGCTCAGCGTCCAAGCCGTTGGAATTTCAATGCACAGAATGCACAACATGGTGATGGCGGTGGGCATGACCACCTCACCGCTGGCGCGCATCAAGCCCGACAGCACCATGGACATGCCCATTATGACGCTGCTCCACAGCATGATGTCCAGCAGTGTTTTGGCCATATCAACCACCGCAGGGTCGGTGATGAACAGCCCAATGATGCTGCGCGAAAAGATCAAACCTATGACCACCAATGACCCCGTCAGCACCAAGTTGAGCGCGATGCCCGTTTTTGCAATATGGCCCAGCATGTGCCCACGCCCTGCGCCTATCGCCTGCGCGCCTAGGATAGAAGCGGCGATCGCGATCGAAATCGCGGGAAACTGCACGTAATTCACAATTTGGTTCACAGCGCCGTAGGCCGCCGTCGCTTGGGAACCATAGCGGTTCACCAAAAACAGCACCGCAATTTCTGCCAACGAGATGGTGATAATGGACAAACCCGTGGGCAGGCCAATTTTGAGCACCTTCCCAAGGATGACGCGGTCTATCCGCAAATGCTTCAAAAATGCGGCATCGGGTGCGAGCGGGTGTTTGACGATGGGCGGTGCCGTTACATGCATGGCGGCTGAATGCGCGCTTCTGTTGGGTATGGCAGAACGACGCAAATACCAGATCGCCCAAGCCATCGCGATTAAAAAAGAAGCGCCTGCAGCATACGCACCGCTGGTTACCCCCATTTGTGGCAAACCCAGCCAGCCACGAATCAAGGCCGGGGTCAGGACAAAACTCAGCAAGGTTGAAATCAACAGGATAAACAAGGGCGTTTTGGTGTCGCCCACACCGCGCAGCATCGAGGTAGTGAGCAAGAAGACAAAGATGGCTGGTGTTACGATCAGCATGACGCGGGCATACGCCGTCGCGCCAGGCAATATGTCCAATGGCGTGCCAAGCGCCTGGAGCATGGTTTCTGCAAACGCGCCGCCGAACACGGCGACGGTCACCCCCGAAAGCAAGCCCACCATCAGCGTTGTGCCGGCGATGGCTTTGACCCGCTCCAGCTCATTGGCGCCCCAGGCTTGGCCAATCAGCACCGCAGCGCCAGAGCCCAAACCAATCATGAAAGAGATCAAGAAAAAGAAGACAGGGAAAAAAGCTGAGACCGAGGCCATGGCCCCTACGCCCAGCATTTGTCCCAAATAAATGTTGTTCGCCGTTCCCGAAAGCGCCTGCAGCATGTTGCTGATGATCATGGGAACCAAAAACGCAAGGTAATTTTTCCACAAAACAGGGGTGTTTTGTGAAGCGAATATAGCGTTACTGTTTTGGACTGAGGAATTCATGCTGCACGGAGGATAATAACTATTAAAGCAGCATTTGTTCAATTTCAGATAATTTCGAGGCGATTTTTGCAGTCTTTTTATGTGAAAAATCACATAAAAGCAGATCCATACAACACGTCTTGTTTGTTGAATAAAGTTGGTGTTGCGCTTGGGTTTTGAGGGTAAACTGAAATTTAAGGGATAAATTCGACTCTTGCCGGCGTGTTTATTGCCTGAGGGGCTATAAAAAATATAGCTGAATATGCGATTTCAGTGCTTAGCAGCTTTGGTTTTGATGCCTGGAACCGTCAATCCAAACGCCGCTGCGAGTCGCTGAGCTCGATCTGCAGACGACTTCAAGGCTTTTTCTAGCGCTTTAGGTGTGGGGGATTAAGCGGCGTTGTTTGGTTTTTGAAGTCTTTGGTAGCGGCGGGCAGGCTTTGGGTTTCCAAACGGCTTCAATATCAGCATCCAGCAGCACAATTTCCACAACCGTCCCGTCAGCCGCATAGCGGGTGTTAATGTGCCAGTTTTGTGACGCTTCTCGCAGGAGAGGTTTGTCCGACATGCGGATGCTTAAAATATCGTCTTTTTCAAAGTAAGTGCTTTTCATACAGTCGACTCGGGTGGTCTCAGGCCAAAACTGTCAAACCATGCTTTTGAATCACCGAAAGCAGCTTCAACGCCATCCCGCTGGGGCGTTTAGCACCGGTTTCCCACTTTTGCACGGTTGATTCACGGGTGTTGAGGTAGCGGGCAAAGATGGGTTGGCTCACGTGGTTCAGCTCGCGGATGTGTTTAATCTGCTCGGGCTCAATCTCCACCGGCACGGTGAGGCAAGACGTGTCAAAGCTGCGCATCGTGGTTTTGTCAATCGCGCCGATTTTGTGCAGCGCGCTGGCAGATGTGTGGATGGCCTCAAAAGCGTCGGATTTGTAGGTTTTCTTAGTGGTCATGGCATATCTCCTTCAGATGGTTGCCGTCAATCAGCTGTTCAATTTGCGCTGCGCCAGCGTGGCGTAGCTCTTGGCCAAGGCGCGAAACTGCATCAGTTCGTCGTTTTCAATGTTGTCGCGGTCTTTCTTGGCAAAAAAATACTCAAAAACCCTCTAATTACGCTCTTTGCCCGCTTTAGCCAAAGTCTAAGAAGCTATAAAAAATATAGTAAAAATACGCAGTTTCAAAGCAAAATCACCGCAAATTCATCGAACCAAGCGATCAGCCGGTGCACCTTCATCGCATTTTTTGCAGACCAGCAGCGCCCCAATCTTCTCATCCCGCCCCGCCTGCGTCAAAACCCAAGGCCGGCTAACTAACGGCGGGTTGTGCCGCACATGCTGGTTGTGCCCGCAAGCCAGCTTGGCAACCCAATGTTTTTCTTCGTCTTGGAAGTAGCTGGTTATGGGTTGTTGCATGGGGTGTTGACTGATTTACGGCAGTTTAGGAGGTAAAAAATGGCTCTAGACGGCGTATTTAGTCGCCCCTGCAAAATTCACATGCGCGACCAATGAACTATAACCAGGCAAACGCTTGGCGTTATTAAACGCGCAAACACTCATCCAACGACGCACCACCGCTTGCAAAGCCGTCAGAATTTTGGGCAAACAAAGCCAGCAAAAGGATTTGATCCCCTTTGCCACAATCACTCGCAACAGCCAACGCATGTTGTAACCCGCAGCGCAGCTGATGCAGTGCAAAGCATCACCAAGCGCACCTTTGAGCCAACAGCGATTCATGCGGTGGTCTGACTTCAAATGCCCAATCGCGGGCTCCACCGCAGAGCGTCGTCTTAACCAAGTCTTTTGTTGTGTGTTTAAGGATTTGTACTTGCCTTTGCCGATACATACCACCGTAGTGTTTATGCGGGGTGGCGGGGGTTTGCAGGGGCGATTAAGTAGCCTAGAGATTTTAATAATATGCAAACCTTGTTGCAGCCATCGCTCAATCTGGTAACGTTCGCTTTAGCTGAGATGGGTGTAGCTCATCGGGGAGTCCTTTTAGATGTGATAATCCAAAAGGCTAACCGCTGTCTAAACCTACTCTCAGCCTTTATTTCCCTTGTAAGTGTTGCACTTCGAACTATAAATCAAGAAATATGGCTCTAGACTTTGTATGTATTGCCTAAAATGCTATTAAATTAATAGCATAAGTAAATCCTATTTATTGCTTTTTTTCAATCTTTGGGGTATTGCCGCCATCGGCATTAGTATTGGCATTAACATTTTCAGATGCTGATTTGTTGTAATACATGGCCATGCCGCCGAGTAAAACAATCAGTATGATGGCCAGTGTTTTATGTTTCATGGGTTTGTCTTTCTCAAAAAGTAATAAATAAAACAGGCGAGATTTTATTTTTATTTAACCACAGAAGTCACCACACCGACCCCCGCACGCGTAACGTCAACCGCCGTGCCCACCGCTGCCGCGCCAACTTTAACGGTGGTGGTAACGACAGCATTCGCCACGGTGATGACCGCGCAGGCTTGCAGATGAAGGGTGATTGGCAAAATGACAAGCGTTGAAATCAGCGAGCGTATTGGGGTTTTAGACATGGTGGTTGTTTGGCTTAAATTTTGAATGCATGCGTATTTTAGGTTAAAAAATGGCTTTAGACGGCGTGTTTATTGCTTAAATTGCTATTAAATATATAGCAATTTAGAGCTTGAAAAGTGAAATTAAGGAATAACTTTGACTATGCACCCGAACGGTGCATTTCTTCAGTTATTGCGGCACCACGCCGGCTTTTTTCACCAAAGCTGCGTACTTCACGAGTTCAGATTTAAAGTGCTTGCCTGCGAACTCTGGCGTTGAAATGTTGATGGTGTTGCCCTGTTTGGCCATCGCTTCCTTCACTTCAGCGGTGCTAAAAGCGGCCACAACAGCGACATTGAGGGGTTTCACCAAATCTGGGCTCATGCCTTTCGAGCCAACTATGCCAATCCAGCCTTACACCATGTAGCCTGGGTAACCCTGCTCGGTAGAGGTTGGAATGTCGGGCGCAGCGGCAATGCGCTGCGGGGCTGACACGCAAATGGCGCGCAAATTACCGGCTTTGATCTGCCCCAAAACAGCTGGCAAAGCTCCCACACCCCAATCAACCTGGCCGCTCACGATGTCTTGCAGCATAGGACCAAAACCACGGTAGGGAATGTGGGTAGAGAAGGTGCCGGTCACGTCTTTGAACAGCTCAGGTGCAAGGTGCAAAATCGTGCTATTGCCGCTGGAGGCGTAGTTGTGCTTGCCCGGGTTGGTTTTCAATCACAATGCCTTGGCCCAAAGCTTTGCTCAACGCATTTTGCGCTGCGCGGGCGATGCCGTCTACGTCAGAGCCGGCAGAAACTGGCAGGATGAATTTGATTGTTTTGTCGCTGGTTTGCGCCAGCAGCGTCATCGGTGTCGCCAGGCTGGCTGCTGCCGCAAGCGCACCTAAACAAGCCAAGCTGTCACGACGTGACATGGGATTATTGGTAAAGTTCTTGGTTGTCTCCTGGTTATTTTGAAAGTGAGATGGCAGCGGATTTAAAAGCAAGTTTAAGCGACCGCGCCAGAGGCTTTCAGTGATTCAATGCGCCCTGCATCCAAACCCAAGCCTTCTAATACTGATTGCGTATGCTCACCTTTGGTGGGTGGATTGAGGCGAACGCCGAGGCGCTGTCCGTCCATGGTGAAGGGGAACAGGGTAGTTTGTGCTGTTTCACCAGCACGTTTGCCATCAGGTAGTGTGATGTCAGCCAAGCCACCCGTCGCCAGCAAGTGTTCGTCGTCATACAGATCTTCGGGCTTGACAATGGGCGCAAAAGGCAGGCCTTTGGTTTCAAAAATAGCCGTTATTTCAGCGGCAGTGTGGTTGACCAGACGTTTGCGCAGTTCTATCATCAGCGTGGGACGCATGCGAACACGGTCATTGTTGGTGGCTAGAGCGGGGTCGGCTTTGAGGTCGGCATAACCAAAAGCATCGCAGAAAGTGACCCACTGGGCATCGCTGACGGCAGCCAGAAAGATTTGCTCGTCGTTCTTAACTGTAAACACGTCATAGAGCGCCCAGGCCGAGATGCGATCAGGCATAGGCGCAGCCGCTTGCCCCGTGATAGCGTATTGCAGCATGTGCTGACCAACCAGAAAGACGTTGTTTTCAAACAGCGCCGATTGCACCTCTTGCCCACGGCCAGTGATGCCGCGCTGCACCAGCGCGCCCAGCGCCCCAATCGCGCCAAACATGCCACCCATGATGTCGTTCACGCTGCTACCTGCCCGTAGCGGGTCGCCAGGGCGGCCTGTCATGTAGGCCAAACCGCCCATCATCTGCACCACTTCGTCCAGCGCGGTGCGGTGCTCGTAGGGGCCGGGCAGAAAGCCTTTGTGGGCGACGTAGATGAGCTTGGGGTTGACCGCGCTCAAACTGGCGTAGTCCAGCCCGTATTTGCGCATGGCGCCGGGTTTGAAGTTTTCGGCCACCACATCGGCGCTAGCCGCCAACTGGCGGGCGATGGCTGCGCCTTCAGGTTTGTGCAGGTCAATGGCAATGCTTTTTTTGTTGCGGTTGAACATCGGGAAGAACCCCGCGCCCGAGCCCAGCAGATGCCGCGTGCGGTCGCCGTCAATCGGCTCGACTTTAATAACTTCGGCACCCATGTCTGCCAGCACCATGCCGCAGGTCGGGCCCATGACCATGTGGGTGAATTCGACGACGCGCAAGCCGGACAAAGGTAATTTTTGAGGCAAAGGGTTCATTGCCTTAGTTTACTGAATCTAACTACGAAAATGCTTTGTCCTCGATTATTTGTTGAAGCCACCAAAGCGGTTTTCAGCTTGCTTACGAAACTCCGTCGGCGTGGTGCCTTTGAGTTCTAGAAAGCGGCGGTTGAAATTGGCGACATTGTTAAAGCCCACGTCGTAGCAAATGTTGGTAACGTAGCGATCAGAGCTCATCAGCAGCTGGCAGGCACGGTGAATGCGTACTTGGTTGACAAAATCCGTGAAGGTATGACCCGTAGAACGTTTAAAGAAACGTGAAAACCGAGTTTCACTCATGCTGATGACTTCAGCCATTTGAGCTGCCGTTAGCGGTGAAGCGATGTTATCCGTGATTCGGTTTACCACGACGTTAATTTGATCAAGTTCAGCTGGATTGTCTAAACCCTGCATTTGAATGTTGGACAGCATGCGGTAGTCTGTGCAGCGCGCCAGATCTGTCATCAACTCTAGAAAGGCAGCCAAACGGCGTGAGCCTTTGGATTCTTTGACATGGTGCCAATGCGATTGGCTACTTTCAGACAAGCCAAAAAATTCAATGCCATGGCGAGCGCGCTCTAAAAGCGGCAATAGTTCAGCGAACTCTGGAATGGTTTTACTGGCTTGCTCAATCGGGGTATGTTGAAATTGAATCACCAAATCCCGCTGTTCAACACCTTCAGGCGGAATGTCGAGTGAAATCCAGTTGTGCGGCAATTTGGGTCCACATAAAACCACATGACCAGGTTCAAAAGGTCCAATCCAATCGCCAATAAATGCTTTTCCGGAGGTTGCGGTGATCATGTGCAATTCATACTCTTCATGGCAATGCCAGCGCGCCAGTGGGGTCGGGTAGCCATGGTCAAGGCAACGAATAAAACCAACTTCATTTGTAGGCTCGTAACCCAGGGCTGTGCTGCGGTTGTAGTCAGCCTCCAGCTCTGGTTGTCTTGCTTTGTTTCGTACAGACTTGGAGTTGCTCGAAGCTCCTGAGTGGGCTATTGCGTTTGTCATTGCATCCTATGATTTAGCCACATCATAAGCCTTAGCTCATCACATTGCCACCATCGACGTTGAGTGTTTGGGCGGTAATGTACGAGGCTTCATCACTGGCCAAGAAGACAGCTGCGCCACAAATATCAGTGGGGTCACCCATGTAGCCCAAGGGCACAGCAAGGCCAACTTGTTTTTTCTTCTCACCTAAAGGCAAGTTTTCGTATTTGGCAAACAAGGCGTCCACATGTTTCCACATCGGCGTCGCAATCACACCAGGGGCAATCCCGTTCACGCGAATGTGGTGCGGTGCCATCGCCAAAGCCGCGCTTTGCGTGTAGCTGATGATGGCGGCTTTGGTCGCGCAGTAGTGCGATACCAAGGCCTCACCTCGTCTGCCAGCTTGTGATGCCATGTTGACCACCGCACCACGCGTATTGTGAGCCACCATGTGCGCCAGCACTTTTTGCATGACAAAGAAGGCGCCCTTTACATTGACGGCAAACATCTTGTCGTACATGGCTTCGTCGCTCTCTAACAGGGGTGCCATGTCAAAAATAGCGGCATTGTTGTACAGCACATGGATGGGGCCAAACGCATCACTGGCTTCTTGCACCAGACGGTCAATATCAGCCGACTTGGTCACATTGGCCGCTATGTAGTTAATTTGGCCTGGGTATTGTGCTGCCAAGCCTTGAATCTCGTCAGAAGCTTCTGCTGGCAAATCAATCACACTGCAGCGCGCACCTTCGCGTAGATATGCCGCTGTTACGGCTGCCCCAATGCCACCCCCAGCACCCGTTAAAACAGCGTGACGGTTAAGTAAACGCTTATTCACTTGTTCACTCATGATCTGTGATCCTCAATAAATTGGTTAACTTGCTTATAAGCCTGCCGCATCGCCGCTACCAACCGTGGATCATTCGCCAAGTCGCCCCACAAAACCGCATCAGCACAATAGGCGACGATGGGGTCTGTTGCATCACACATGGCGTGAGCAGCTTCTACGTTCATGGCTTGGTCTTGGTATTCATAAGCAATTTGCCCTTTGTGCCAGCGCTGCAAATATGCCAAGAACAAGGCTGGCAGAATAGCGACGCTAGAAATTGACGCACCAAGAGCGAGTCTTTCGCGAATGGTCGGCACTATAAAGCCAGGAATTTTTGAGTAGCCATCCATCGCCACGCGCTGGTTGGTGTCGCGAATAGCAGGGTTGCTGAAACGGTCTAAAACAACATTGCGGTAGGCCGCCAAATCAATCGGGCTGGGGTTCTGTGGCGTGTTCAGAACAGGAATCACATCTTTTGTTGCATAGTCAAAAGCAAATTTACGAATGGTTGCATCGTGCGTGCCTTCATGGATGTATTGATAGCCCACCAACGTGCCCGCCCAAGCAATGCAACTGTGTGCGGCATTGAGCAATCGAATTTTGGCTTCTTCATACGGCGCAACCGATGCCACCATTTCAACGCCCACCTTGTCCCATGCAGGACGGCCAGCGCAGAAATTGTCTTCAATCACCCATTGAATAAAGCTTTCCCCCATCACGGGCACGGCATCCGCCCAGCCGGTTTCTTTTAACACGCGTTCGGCCACATCTGCCGTTGGGCGCGGCGTGATGCGATCTACCATCGCGTTGGGACTGGTGGTGTTGGCATTCACCCATGCCAGCAAATCTGTATCACCCAGCAAGGTGATGAATTGCAGCAAACCGCTGCGAGAACGGTCGCCGTTGTGGCGCAAGTTATCGCAGTTGAGCAATGTTACCGGCCCACTGTTTGACAGCATACGCTGACGCAGCATGGCGGTCAGTGCGCCGTAAATGGTGCTTCCAGGTGCATGTTTGCGTGTCAGCTCTAAATCGGTGGCTACATCGCTGATTGACGTATCGAGCACATTGTTTGCATCAAGGTAATAGCCCGCTTCAGTCACAGTGAAGGAAATAATGCGGGTTACTGGATGGGCTGCTACGGCTATCAACGCTACTAATGTAGGTTCAAACGGAATCACTTGACTAAGGGACGTCACACGTGTGTAGTCATGCACGCCTGCAGGGCTGATGGTTTCTAAAGTGTATTCGCCATGCTGCGCCGCTAAGGCAGCCATGGTGTCGGCCATATCGGCGCGAATATTGCCACCCGCTAACTGCCAGCTATGGTCGCCCGAAGCTTGTAGGTGGTGGATATACAGGGCTTGGTGTGCGCGGTGAAACGAGCCCACACCCAGATGCAGCATCACTAAAGGTTGTGCTACCACTGTTGTCATAGTGTTTTTGCCGCCGTTGTTACGCGGCCTTTGGCGTCAAAAAAGTGGGCTGTCGCCGCGTCAATGCTGACGCCGACATCAGACCCAACACTCAAATTGGTACGCGTGTTT
>JAYWCQ010000173.1:0-5759 GCA_043780435.1 Polaromonas sp. | reverse complement strand
CGTGCTCGTGGTCGAGTTGCTCACACTTGGCCTGTGCACTGGCTTTTTGGCAGGTTTGCTCGGCATTGGCGGCGGCATGTTGATGGTGCCTTTCATCACCTTCATTTTGACCAGCAAGGGCTTCCCCACCGAGCACATCGTGAAAATGGCCGTCGCCACCTCGCTGGCCACCATTTGCTTCACCTCCCTATCATCCGTTTGGGCACACCATAAGCGCGGCGCGGTGCTGTGGCCGGTGGCCATTGCGCTTGCACCGGGTATTTTATTAGGCTCATTGATTGGTGCACAGCTCGCCGTGGCGCTGCCGGGCAAGATTTTGAGCGTTCTTTTCGCCGTTTTCGTCGCCTTTTCTGCCACGCAGATGTTTTTGAACCGCAAACCAAAGCCCGGCCGCGTGCTGCCAGGCTTTGCGGGCATGTTCAGCGTGGGTGGTTTGATTGGCGGTCTGTCATCCATCGTCGGTGCTGGCGGCGCGTTTATCTCCGTGCCGTTCATGACGTGGAGCAACGTCAAGATCCACAACGCCGTAGCCACCTCCTCCGCCCTGGGCTTCCCCATCGCCTTCGCTGGTACGCTGGGCTACATCTGGGCAGGCTGGAACTTACCGCCTATGCTGAACGGCTCAACCGGTTTTAGCGGCAATCTAGGCTACCTTTACCTCCCCGGCGTCATCATCGTCTCCCTAGCCAGCATGTGCACAGCCCCGCTAGGCGCCAAAACTGCGCACAAGATCGACATTGCACCGCTGAAAAAAGTGTTTGCAAGTGTGTTGTATGTGTTGGCGGCGTATTTTTTGTTCCATTGAAAAGGGCATGAACAGTCAGCGTTTCTGCTGTTAATTGGCTCTTATCTTTTAACGGCTCTCCGTAAAATCAGCGCGCCCAGAACGCCTGACAATATCGACCCCGTCAGCACCCCCAGCTTCAACTGGGTGTCAAACGCCGCGCCCTGCCCTGCAAACGCCAGCCCGCCAATAAACAGGCTCATCGTGAAGCCCACACCGCACAGCACGCAGACGCCAAACAGCTGCATCCAGCTGGCTTGATCAGGCAAACGCGCAGGTGTCAAACGAATCATCAAGTACGCCGCGCCAAAGACCCCTACAGCTTTGCCCAAAAGCAAAGCTGCGGTGATGCCCAGCGGCACGGTTTGCATCAGCGTCTCCAAACTCACGCCTTGCAGCGACACCCCCGCGTTGGCGAAGGCAAAGACCGGCAACACCCCAAAAGCCACCCACGGGTGCAGCGCGTGTTCAGCCGTCTTTAGAGGCGATTTGACATGCCCGCTTTTGCTGGCATCAACCAGCGGAATCGCCAGCGCCGTCACCACCCCCGCCAGCGTCGCATGTACGCCAGACTTGAGCACAAACAGCCACACCACCAAGCCGACCAGAACGTACAAGCCCAAATTCATCACCCGCGCACGGTTCATGGCGAACAGCACCACAATGCCTGCGCCCGCCGATAAGAGCATGGACACGGACACCTGCGCTGTGTAGAACACCGCAATAATCACAATCGCACCCAAATCATCCATGATAGCGACTGCCGTTAAAAACACCTTCAGCGACACCGGTACCCGCTTGCCCAGCAGCGCCAAAATGCCCAATGCAAAGGCAATATCAGTCGCAGCTGGAATCGCCCAGCCGCGTAGCGCCACGGTATCGCCCCAGTTGATGGCACTGTAAATCAACGCTGGCACCAGCATGCCGCCCAAGGCTGCACCAGCTGGCAGCATCGCTTGGCTGACTGAGGCCAGCTCGCCCTCCAGAAGCTCACGTTTGATCTCCAGCCCCACCAAAAAGAAGAAAACCGCCATCCACAGGTCGTTGATCCACACCAAAAGTGGTTTAGACAACACCAGCCAAACGCCACCGATGCGAACTTCACCACGAACTTGCAACAGCTGCTCGTACCACCCGCTCCACGGCGAATTGCTGACGATCAGCGCCAGCAGCGCCGCCACTGCCAGCACGATGCCGCCACCCGATTGAGAGTGGATAAATTCATTGGCGCGGCGGCGGATGGTCTTTAGCAATGCCAACTCCTGTCATGTTAGCCTTGGTTGGCTGATTTGGTTAAACTTAGGGATATTGAAGCACAGTCCAACCGATATTTTTAACTTCACGAGCAATTCATGACCACCCACATCAAACAAGCCGACCTCATTGAAACCATTGCCGGCGCGCTGCAGTACATCAGCTATTACCACCCAGCGGACTACATCGCCCACCTGGCCCGCGCGTATCAGGCCGAAAAAGGCCCCGCCGCCAAAGACGCGATTGCGCAGATTTTGACCAATAGCCGCATGAGCGCGACTGGGCATCGCCCGATTTGCCAAGATACCGGCATCGTTAACGTGTTCCTGAAAATCGGCATGGATGTGCGTTTTGACGGCTTCACCGGCACGATCGACGACGCCATCAACGAAGGCGTGCGTCAAGGTTACAACCACCCCGACAACACGCTGCGCGCCTCCATCGTGGCGGATCCGCAGTTTGACCGCAAAAACACCAAAGACAACACGCCCGCCGTCATCAACATCGAAATCGTCGCTGGCGACAAGCTGGACATCACCGTGGCTGCCAAAGGCGGTGGCTCGGAGAATAAATCCAAGCTGGTGATGCTGAACCCCAGCGACTCCATCGTCGATTGGGTGCTGAAAACCGTGCCCACCATGGGCGCGGGCTGGTGCCCGCCGGGCATGCTGGGCATCGGCATTGGCGGTACGGCAGAAAAAGCCGTGTTGCTGGCCAAGCAGTCACTGATGGAAGACATCGACATGTATGAGCTGCAAGCCAAATCGTCCCGTGGTGAGGCTTTGAGCAAGGTTGAAAACCTGCGCTTAGAAATCTTTGAAAAGGTCAACGCTTTGGGCATTGGCGCGCAAGGTTTGGGCGGTTTGACCACCGTGTTGGACGTCAAAATCAACATGTACCCGACGCACGCCGCCGGTAAACCGGTCGCGATGATTCCCAACTGCGCCGCCACCCGCCACGCCCATTTGATGATGGACGGCAGCGGCCCGGCGTTTTTGACGCCACCGAGCTTGGATTTGTGGCCTGATGTGCACTGGACCCCAGACTACGTTAAAAGCCAAAAAGTTGACCTCAACACCCTGACCGCTGCCGAAGTAGCCAGCTGGAAACCTGGCCAAACCCTGCTCTTGAATGGCAAAATGCTGACCGGCCGCGACGCTGCGCACAAACGCATTCAAGACATGCTGGCCAAAGGCGAAAAGTTACCCGTCGATTTCACCAACCGCGTGATCTACTACGTCGGCCCGGTCGACCCAGTGCGCGACGAAGCCGTCGGCCCCGCCGGTCCGACCACCGCCACGCGGATGGACAAATTTGTCGACATGATGCTCAGCCAAACTGGCTTGATCAGCATGATCGGTAAAGGCGAACGCGGCCCAGTCGCCATCGAAGCCATCAAAAAGCACAAAAGCGCCTCCCTCATGGCCGTGGGCGGTGCCGCTTACTTGGTCAGCAAAGCCATCAAAACCGCCAAAGTGGTCGGGTTTGCCGATTTGGGCATGGAAGCGATTTATGAATTTGATGTGGTCGACATGCCCGTGACCGTCGCGGTCGATTCCGGCGGCACCAGCGCCCACATCACCGGCCCAGCCGAGTGGGAAAAGCGCATTGCCACAGGTGAATTCAAAGGTATTTCGGTGGCCGCAAGCTAAAAATGACTTCACATCGCCCCATCGGCGTTTTCGACAGCGGTATCGGCGGCCTGAGCATCCTCAAAGCTCTGCGCGCCGAGCTGCCGCACGAGTCCTTCGTCTACATCGCCGACAGTGGCAACGCGCCCTATGGCGAAAAAGGCGACGACTTCGTCATAGCCCGCTCCCGCGCCCTCACCCGCACATTACTTGACGAGTACGGCAATTACAAAGTTAAGGCCCTGGTCGTCGCCTGCAACACCGCCACCGCCGCCGCCGTCAAGCTGCTGCGGGCGGAATACCCCAACTTGCCACTGGTAGGCGTAGAACCCGCCCTGAAACCCGCCGTGCAACTCAGCCAAACCAAACGCATCGGTGTGATGGCGACGCGTGGCACGCTGGAAAGCACCAAGTTTGCAGCTTTGAAAGCATCCATTGGAGACCAAGCCGAGTTCATCATGCAACCCTGCGATGGTTTGGCAGCGGCGATTGAGGCTCAAAATTCTCCTAAAATAATAGCACTCTTAGCAGAATATACGCCGGCTATAGGCCAATTTGGCACTAAAAATGGGCAGATCGACACCTTGGTGCTAGGCTGCACCCATTACCCCTTCATCAGCGACCTGCTGCGGGTGCACACCGGCGCAGACGTCCACTATATAGACACCGGCGAACCCGTAGCCCGCCAAACCCGCCGCCTCTTGGAAGCTGCTGGCACGCTGAACACATCGGCTGAATTAGGTGATTTGCAGATCTTCACCACCGGAGATTTACCCAGCTTCGCCCCATTGACCAAGCTGTGGTTGAATTTGCCAGATACCGCTATTATTTCTAAAATATAGTGACAAATATGCCTCTAGCCGGCGTAATTATTAATCAAAGTGCTATTTTATTTGCAGCAAACAAATCGACTAGCGATATCTTATTTCCCACTTTGACAAAGAGGGGCTAGGTTAGATTTTTGACCTCTCAGCAGAAGAAGCCTTCTCTAAGTTATTGATTTATAACGGGAGTATTTCGACAAGCTCAATGCGAACGGTTATTGCTTAGGGTTACTATATTTTCAATAGCATCTCAGGTAATAAATACGATGGCTACAGCCAAAAACACCCCTATTTCAGACCTTATTTGGCAGCCAACTGCATCTCCAACTCATTAATCCGTTTCTTTAACGCACGCTCTTCGGCGAACTTGACGGATTCATCACGAATCACCGCAATGATGGCGGAAACTGCGCCGTCGGGTTTGTGGAGCATGGACACGGTGAAGGCGATGGAGAAGGTGTGGCCGTCTTTATGTACGGCTGGGACGCGCAAAACGTCGTTGCCGTATTTGGTGATGCCGGTTGCCATGGTTTTGTTGTAACCGTCCCAATGTGGCTTTTGCTGGCGCTGGGGGATGATTAAGTCTAGGGATTTACCCAATGCCTCAGCCTCTGTGAAGCCAAACATGCGGGTGCAAGCGGGGTTCCACAGGATGATGAGGCCTTGGGCGTCTGCGGCCATGATGCCGTCGCCTACGGAGGTGACGAGGGCTTGATAGTCAATGGCTGAATTGAGGGTTGATTGCATTTGGTACGACCTAACTTTAATAAGTGGATGAACTGAACTGAATGTACAAAATCTAGCGGCACAAACAACAACGGCACTCGATTAGAGCGCCGTTGTCATGTGCCCTGAGGGCTCTTTGCCTTGAATTTTAAATCTTAAACCGCCAATTAAACAGCTTTAGATGTGTGCATGGCCGCGATTTGGTCTTTGGTGTAGCCCAATTCTGCCAACACTTCGTCGGTGTGCTCACCCAGAATAGGCGATGCGGTGACCTCAGGCTTGAAGCCGCTGTATTTGATCGGGCTGCCTAGGGTCGTGTAGCTGCCGCGCACTTTGTGCGGGACTTCCACGATGGTGCCGCTGGCGATGAGCGACTTGTCATGCAAGAGCTCTTTCATGGACTGCACAGGTGCGCATGGGATGTCAAACTTGCGGAAGATGTCGACCGCTTCAAACTTGGTTTTGTCTTTGATGTAGTCTTCAATCGTCGCAAAAATGTCCATGATGTGCGGCTGGCGGCCACGTGGCGTGTTGTACGCT
>JAYWCQ010000172.1:0-4036 GCA_043780435.1 Polaromonas sp. | reverse complement strand
GCACTTCCTGCGCGCTGGCGGCATCGAGGCGGGCCTTGAGTTCCCAGTAGGCTGCCCAGGCCTCAAGCGCATGGCCTCTGGCCTGCGGCAGCACCTGCGTCAGCCTGGCCTTGTCGCCGCGCTTGAAGGCCCTTTGCATCTCCAGAATCACGCTGTCGCCAGCGGCAGCGTCGCCTGATGGGCTGGTCTGGGCGGGGACCGACATGGGCAACGCTGCCCAGAGCACGGCCGAAAGAACCACGCCGAAAACAAATTTGTATAGCATTGGGTCATTATGGACAAATTAAGTACGCGCAAGGCGCTGATTGAATCGCGCCTGAACATGCCCGACCGCCTGGCGAGGGCTGACTTGCTGCAGCGGGTGATGCGCATCTGGCTGGTGGGCTCGCCCCATGAGGTGATCGGGGCCTACTGGCCGATCAAGGGCGAGTTTGATCCGTTGCCCGCGCTCTACCGCTGGCAGGAAGACGCGATTTTGAGCCAGGACTCATCATCAAATCAGGAGTTTGCCCAATTGGGACGGGAACAATTAGCTACTGAAAGCATAGCCAACAGATCGCCGCGCAAGATTGGCCTGCCAGTGGTCAACAAGCAGCACAGGACGCTCAGCTTTCACGCCTGGTACCCCGGCTGCCCGATGGAAGAAGACGCCTACGGCATTCCCAAACCCAAAGACACCGGCGTGGTCGTGCCGACGTTGTTGTTCGTGCCTTGCGTGGGTTTTGGCCTCGGTGGCTTCCGTTTGGGCTATGGCGGTGGCTTTTATGACCGCACTTTGGCGACGCTGCAGCCGCAACCCACGACCGTGGGTTTAGGCTACAGCAATGGCTGGGTAGAAAGCCTCACCCCAGAAGCGCATGATGTACCGCTGGATGCGATATTGAGCGACACAGGGGTTCTGTGGCAAAAATAATTCTGTATCCGGCGTATTTATTGCCTACGCAGCTATTATTTACATAGCATTTTAAGCAAACCCTGCGTCGACCCATCCAGCCCAATCATGTCGCCAGATGACATGCGCTTTTCAATATCCACCGCCAGCACCTTGCCCAGCTCCACGCCCCATTGGTCAAAGCTGTTGATGCCCCAGACGCTGCCCGCCACGAAGACGCGGTGCTCGTACAGCGCGATCAGCGCGCCAAAGCTAGCGGGTGTTAAATCTTCCAGCAGCAGCATCGTACTGGGGCGGTTGCCAGGGAAGTTTTTATGTCCACCCGCATCGGCCTTGCCCACCATCAGCGCCTGCGCTTGCGCCACGGCGTTGGCCAGCAAACGCTGCTGATGCTCAGGCAAGCTGTGTCTGGCGTTTTTCACGGCGATGAATTCGACCGGAACCACATCGGTGCCTTGGTGCAGCATTTGGAAAAACGCGTGCTGGCCGTTGGTGCCTGGTTCGCCCCAAACCACGGCTGTCGTTGAAAACGGCAATGCTTGGCCGTTCGCATCGACCTGTTTGCCGTTGCTTTCCATCTCCAACTGCTGCAAATACGCCGGTAAACGCTTCAAAGCGCTGTGGTAGGGCGCGACGCAGCGGCTGGTGAAGCCGTGGAAATTGCGGTACCAAACGTCGAGCAAACCGAGTCTGACGGGCAAATTAGCCTCCAGCGGTGCAGTGCGAAAGTGCTCGTCCATCTCACTCGCACCAGCCAACATATCTTTAAAACCTTGCGAGCCAATGGCAATGGCGATGGGTAAACCGATGGCTGACCACAAAGAATAGCGCCCACCCACCCAGTCCCAAAAGCCAAAGGTTGCGCTGATACCGAACGTGTTTGCAGCGGCGACATTGGTCGTTAATGCTGCAAAATGCCGCGAAATACCTTTATTTACAGTTAAAAGATTTGATTTGTCTCCATAATTCACCTCAAACCACGCTTTGGCAGACAAGGCGTTGGTCATGGTTTCTAGGGTGGTGAAGGTTTTTGAGGCGATCAGGAACAGCGTGTTCTCGGCTATGAGCTGCTTCAACACTGAGGCCAACTCATGGCCATCAACATTGGAAACAAAGTGCAAACGCTTGCCCGTCGTGGCGAAGCTGTCCAAAGCCAGCACAGCCATCAAAGGACCCAAGTCTGAGCCACCAATGCCAATGTTGACGATGTCGGTGATCTGCGCGTCAGCACGAATCTGCTCGGCGTATGCCAACATAGGCGTCAAGGTCTGGTGCACCAAAGCCAGATTGGCCTGTATATCAACCACGACTGAGTCTGCGTGATCATTCGACTCGGCAAAACCCACATTTGCTATTTTTTTAATAGCGTCGTAGGCATATAAGACGCCGGCCATAATGCTATTTTGTTTGTTTTTTTCAGGTTTAACGCTGCTTTCGCCTTGTCTTAGCAACCAATGCATTACTGCACGGTCTTCAGCGTTGTTGATCTTTTCACCCGCAAACATGGCGTTACGGTGTGCTTCAACACCACTTTGTCGAGCCAAATCCATCAACAGCGCTTGAGTTTCTGCATCTAAGCGATTTTTAGACAAATCGGCAAACACGTAGGGCGCTTGCTGGCTGAGTGTTTCAAAACGCTTACTTCCGTTTTTCTCATCTGCTGCAAAAGCGTCTCTGGTATCAAAATTTTTACCCAATGCATCAAAATGCTGCTGCAAGGACTCCCAAGCGGCTGTGGTGTCACCACGGGTGCGGTGGCTGGGTAATTGCTTCAAAGTGTTCATCAATGCGTTCCGTGAGATGGTTTATCGTGCAGCCAAGATCAGTTTTTCGAGCTTAACAGTATCTAGACAGAAAACGCGTATGCCCTCTGCGAGTTTTTCAGTCGCCATCGCATCTTCGTTCAACGCCAAACGGAAACTGTTTTCGTTGTAGCTGATGGCGGGAATGTCCAAAGATTGCGCGCCCTCAGAAGAGATGGCACGGGTCAATGGGGCGTCGCTGGCGGCCAATTGTGCCAGCAGTTCAGGGCTGATGGTCAACAAATCGCAGCCCGCCAAGGCTGTGATTTGTCCGATATTGCGAAAGCTCGCGCCCATGACTTCGGTTGTGATGCCGTGCTTTTTGTAGTAGTTGTAAATCGCCACGACAGATTGAACACCAGGGTCGTTCGCCAACGCTTTGTCGGCTTCGATCCAAGCTGCCCCCGCTAACTTTTTGTACCAGTCGTAAATACGACCGACGAATGGGGAAATCAATTGCACATTCGCCTGACCGCACGCAACGGCTTGGCAGAAGGAGAACAGCAGGGTCAAATTGGTGCGGATGCCTGCGCGCTCTAGCTCGGCAGCGGCTTGGATGCCTTCCCATGTCGAGGCGACTTTGATGAGCACGCGCTCGGCAGCAATGCCATACGCGCGGTACAAAGCGATGGTTTTCAAGGCGCGCGCCACCATGGCGGGCGTGTCGAAGCTCAACCGTGCGTCAATCTCCGTGGACACGCGCCCCGGCACGATACCCAAAATCTTCACCCCAAAGCTGACCAGCAAATGGTCCACCACGTCATCCAGAGATTTGCCTTGGCAGGCGGCAATCGACGCCGCCAGCAAGGGGCTGTACTCAGGTTTTTGCACGGCTTTGAAAATCAAGGACGGGTTGGTCGTGGCATCTCGCGGCTTGTAGGTGCTGATTTGCAGAAAATCACCGGTATCGGCCACCACGGTGGTGTATTGCTTGAGCTGTTCTAGTTGGTTCATGGTTGTATTTTGATCAAAATAAATCAGGAAAATGAATTAAATTTTTTCTTTATTATCGCAAATTTGCATTCATCATGAAACTAAGTTACATTAAACACTCTAGTTTTATGTTTTTTAGTTACTAAAACAGTCGAGTAAACCGTCAGGTAAATATTTAAGGTTTAGCATGAGCTTTGATTTGGTTATTTTTGGTGGTACGGGCGATTTAGCATGGCGCAAACTGCTGCCAGCAATGTTTCAAGCATTTCGACATGGCAGCCTGCCCGAGGGTGGGCGAATTGTGGGTGTTGGTCGTGATGACATGACGGACGCCGCGTACCGCACGCTGATCAAATCGCGATTTGATGCGGTCGATCCGACCAAACGCCCCAACCCGGATGAATTTGAG
>JAYWCQ010000171.1:0-21763 GCA_043780435.1 Polaromonas sp. | reverse complement strand
CAACCCATTCAGTTTGACACCGGAAGAGCCAGAACCGCTAGACCGCTTGCCCCACATCGTGGTGGTGATCGACGAATTGGCCGATTTGATGATGGTCGTGGGTAAGAAAATCGAAGAATTGATTGCCCGCTTGGCGCAAAAAGCCCGCGCTGCAGGCATCCATTTAATTTTGGCAACCCAGCGCCCCAGTGTGGACGTGATTACAGGTTTGATCAAAGCCAATATTCCTACGCGTATTTCATTCCAAGTCAGCAGCAAAATCGACAGTCGCACCATTTTGGACCAAATGGGTGCTGAAGCGCTGTTGGGCATGGGTGACATGCTCTACATGGCCAGCGGCACTGGGCTGCCGATCCGCGTGCATGGTGCCTATGTCAGCGACGAAGAGGTTCACCGCGTTGTATCTTATCTAAAGTCCCAAGGCGAGCCCGATTACATTGATGGCGTGCTGGAAGGCGGAACGGTCGATGGCGAGGGTGATTTGATGGGCGATGGCAGCAACGGTGGTAGCAGCAACGAAAAAGACCCGATGTACGACCAAGCTGTCGAGGTGGTTTTGAAGAACCGCAAGGCCAGTATTTCACTCGTTCAGCGGCATTTAAAAATCGGGTACAACCGAGCAGCAAGATTGGTGGAAGACATGGAAAAAGCAGGCATGGTCAGCGCGATGAGCAGCAACGGGCAGCGTGAAATTTTGGTCCCACAGCGTACGGAGTAAATTATTTATGTTGAAATATTTTGCTACTATATTTATAGCTATTCAGGCAATAAATACGCCGGCTGCAGGTTTAAATGCACTTGAGAATTTCTTGAAATCAACGCAATCTGGCAAGGCGGAGTTTAGCCAACTGGTGACCAGCCCGGCCAAGACAGAAGTTAAGTCAGACACGGCTGAAAAATCGACTGCCAAGGTCAAAACGTCTAGTGGTACATTTGAGTTTTTACGACCGAATCGGTTTAAGTTTGTCTACAAAAAACCGTTCGAACAAACCATCGTCGCAGACGGCACCACGTTGTGGCTGTTTGATGTGGATTTGAACCAAGTCACGGCTAGAAAACAAGCGCAGGCTTTAGGATCTACACCCGCAGCTTTGATCGCCACGGCCGCGAGTCTGAAGGCTTTGGAAGCGGAGTTCAAACTGCAAGACGCACCTGATGCTAACGGGCTGCAATGGGTCATTGCCACCCCAAAAGCCAAAGACGGCCAGATTCAAAGCATCAAAGTGGGCTTGAAAGGTACAGCAGAGACGGGAATTTCGCTCTCTGTGATGGAAATTTTGGATAGCTTTGGGCAACGCTCCGTGATTAGTTTCTCGAATGTTGAGCGAAATGTGACGTTTGGTGCAGATAACTTCAATTTCAAGCCACCTGCTGGGGCCGATGTGATTCGCCAATAAGTCGTCAATTACGAATTCATTTCAAATGGTAAATACTCCGCCGCTGGCAGAGCGGATGCGCCCCACCAAGCTGTCTGAAGTCATTGGGCAGCAGCATATCTTAGGCGAGGGTATGGCGCTGCGGATTGCTTTTGAGTCCGGACAACCGCACAGCTGCATTTTGTGGGGACCGCCTGGCGTTGGTAAAACCACCATAGCGCGTTTGATGGCGAATGCGTTTGATGCACAGTTCATCACCATCAGCGCGACTTCGGGTGGGGTGAAGGACATCCGCGAAGCGGTGGCGCAGGCACTCATTTGGCAAGGTCAAGATAAACGCACCATTGTGTTTGTGGACGAGGTGCACCGCTTCAACAAAGCGCAGCAAGATGCGTTTTTGCCGCATGTTGAAAGCGGGTTACTCACATTTATAGGGGCGACCACGGAGAACCCATCGTTTGAAGTGAACTCCGCTTTGTTGTCCCGCGCCGCTGTTTATGTGTTGCAACCGTTGTCTGCTGCTAATTTAGAGGAAATTATTGCTTTAGCCGGCGTATTTGTTGACTCAATAGCTATAGATAAAATAGCGATTGAGAAATTGGTGGCGTACGCGGATGGTGATGCACGGCGCTTGTTGAACACGCTTGAAAATCTCTACATCGCCGCTGAAAAAGAAAAAATAACAACGATTACAGATGCCTGGCTGACCCAAGTCTTAGGTGAGCGCATGCGCCGTTACGACAAAGGCGGCGAGCAGTTTTACGACACCATCAGCGCTTTGCACAAAAGTGTGCGTGGCTCAGACCCTGATGCATCTTTGTACTGGTTTGTTCGTATGTTAGATGGCGGAGCCGACCCACGCTACATGGCGCGTCGGCTGGTTCGCATGGCCAGTGAAGACATTGGCTTGGCGGATCCGCGTGCCTTGTCTATGGCGCTAGATGCTGCAAATACCTACGAGCGACTTGGTTCACCAGAAGGCGAGTTGGCATTGGCACAATGTGTGATTTATTTGGCAGTTGCGCCCAAATCAAACGCAGTTTACAAAGCTTTCAATGCCGTCAAAGCGCACATCAAAAAAGACGGCACGCGCCCTGTACCCATGCATTTACGCAACGCACCGACCAAGCTGATGAAAGAGCTGGACTACGGCAAAGGCTACCGCTACGCACATGATGAAGCGGATGGTTTTGCAGCTGGCGAGCAATATATGCCCGATGGTATGAAAGATGCTTTGTTCTACGAACCGGTAGAGCGCGGTTTGGAAATCAAGATTGCGGATAAGTTGCGGAGGCTGAAAAAATTGAACGCAAAAAATTAAATCTGATCAATCGAAGAACCAATAAGCAAAACTAATCATGCATTAAATGCATAGGGCTATTTGTTAATAGCAAGGGTTACAGACAGAAAACAAGGGTAAACCCATGGATTTCAATGCTGTGAATTTGCAAGCTATAGATACAATTGCGCACTGCTCGCGGAACGCCCTTTTTTGGGTCATATCAGATTAGTCATATTGGAGTAATTAAATGGAAGTATTGCTACAACAGATCATCAACGGTCTGGTGCTGGGCAGCATGTATGCTTTAGTTGCCTTGGGTTACACCATGGTTTACGGCATTATTGGCTTGATCAACTTTGCGCATGGCGAGGTGCTGATGGTCGGTGCACTCACCAGCTGGTCCATCATTGGGTTGATGAAAGATGCCAGCCCCAACCTCCCAGGCTGGCTGATTTTGCTGATGGCAACGTTGATTGCATGCCTTGTCGCAGCCATCCTTAACTATGTGATTGAAAAAGCGGCGTATCGCCCTTTAAGAAACAGCCCAAAACTGGCGCCACTGATCACGGCGATGGGTATGTCTTTGCTGTTGCAAACCTTGGCGCGTATCGTTTGGACGCCGAATCCTAAGCCATTCCCAACCTTGTTGCCTGCAGATCCGATTGAGTTTGCTGGAGCGGTCATCACGGTGACACAGGTGCTTATTCTTGGTATGACAGTCGTTTCTCTGGCTGTGCTGATGTATTTGGTCAACCATACACGCCTTGGCCGAGCGATGCGTGCCACGGCAGAGAATCCACGGGTTGCCAGTTTGATGGGTGTTCGCCCAGACACCGTGATTTCTGCGACTTTCATCATCGGTGCGGTTTTGGCGGCGATAGCAGGCGTGATGTGGGCGGCTAACTACGGCACAGTGCAATACACCATGGGCTTCATGCCAGGACTGAAGGCTTTTGTGGCAGCTGTTTTTGGTGGCATCGGTAACTTGGGCGGTGCGGTTGTTGGTGGTCTTCTATTAGGTTTGATTGAGTCCATTGGCGCTGGCTATTTGGGCGACTTAACGGGTGGCGTCTTGGGAAGTCATTACACAGATATTTTTGCTTTCGTTGTGCTTATTTTGGTGCTGACTTTGCGTCCTTCTGGCTTGCTGGGGGAGAGGGTGGCTGATCGAGCGTAGGTACTTTACAAAAGTATCTGTATTGCACGACAACTTTATTACAAAGCGATAACATCATGACAAAAAATAAACTTCCCATTTACCTCGCAGGCGGTCTGCTTTTAATAGTTCTGCCCTTTATTCTGCAGATATTCGGCAATGCGTGGGTTCGTATTGCAGACGTTGCCTTGCTCTATGTGTTACTGGCCGTGGGCTTGAACATTGTGGTGGGCTACGCTGGCTTGTTAGATTTAGGCTATGTGGCGTTCTTTGCTCTAGGGGCTTACATCTTTGCCCTACTGGCATCCCCGCATTTGACTGAAAACATCCCCGCATTGGCCGAAATGTTTCCGAATGGCATTCATTTGTCGTTTTGGGTGATCGCCCCCATAGCTGCATTGTGCGCGGGACTATTGGGTATGCTGTTAGGTGCGCCTACGCTGAAGTTGCGTGGCGACTATTTGGCGATTGTTACTTTGGGCTTTGGCGAAATCATTCGCGTGTTTTTGAACAACTTAGAAAGCCCGGTCAACATCACCAATGGTCCTAGGGGCATTTCAGGCATTGACTCGGTGAGTCTGTTTGGCCATGATTTTTCTAAAACGCTAAACATTGCAGGTTTTGATATCAACTCGGTGACTTTGTATTACTTCCTGATTTTGGTGCTGGTTATTTGTACCCTCATCATCAGCCATCGCATCGAGTTATCACGCATTGGACGCGCATGGATGGCGATTCGTGAAGACGAAATTGCCGCAAAAGCCATGGGCCTGAACACCCGTAACTTGAAGCTTTTGGCCTTTGGTATGGGAGCCACGTTTGGCGGGTTATCAGGCGCTATTTTTGCGGCGTTTCAAGGCTTTGTGTCGCCAGAATCGTTTGGTTTGATGGAATCCGTGATGATCGTTGCCATGGTGGTTTTGGGTGGCATGGGTCATTTGCCAGGCGTTGTCTTGGGTGCAGTGCTGTTGGCTGCTTTGCCTGAAGTTTTGCGTTACATCGCAGGGCCACTGCAAGATATGAGCGGCGGACGTTTAGATGCCTCCATCTTGCGCCAACTCTTGATCGCTTTGGCCATGATCGGCGTGATGCTGATGCGCCCACGCGGCTTGTGGCCTTCGCCAGAACATGGCAAATCATTACAAACTAAATAAACAGGAGAACATCAGATGAGCGATATAGTTCTCAAAGTTGCAGGCATTTCAAAGCGTTTTGGCGGGTTGCAAGCCTTAAGCGACGTAGGCATCACCATCGGGCGCGGCATGGTTTACGGCCTGATTGGCCCAAACGGCGCAGGAAAAACCACGTTTTTCAACGTGATCACCGGTTTATACACGCCAGACAGCGGTACGTTTGAGCTTGCTGGCAAACCTTATCAACCAACGGCTGTCCACGAAGTGGCCAAGGCGGGTATTGCGCGCACGTTTCAAAACATCCGATTGTTTGCCGAGATGACCGCGTTAGAGAACGTCATGGTCGGGCGTCATATCCGCACACATTCAGGTTTGTTTGGTGCTATTTTCAGAACCAGCAGCTTCAAAGCCGAAGAAAAAGCGATTGCCAAACGCGCGCATGAATTATTGGATTACGTTGGCATCGGCCAGTTAGCGGACTACAAAGCGCGTACTTTGAGCTACGGCGACCAGCGCCGCTTAGAAATCGCCCGCGCTTTGGCGACAGACCCTCAATTGATTGCCTTGGACGAACCTGCTGCGGGCATGAACGCCACCGAAAAAGTGCAACTTCGTGCTTTGATCGACAAAATTCGCAACGACAACCGCACGATTTTGTTGATTGAGCATGACGTGAAATTGGTCATGGGCTTGTGCGACCGTATCACCGTGTTGGACTATGGCAAGCAAATCGCCGAAGGCACCGCCAACGAAGTGCGCGCTAACGAAAAAGTGATTGAAGCCTATTTGGGCACGGGCGGACACTAAGCGACGTTTAGCGTCACACTGAGATTCAAGGAACAAACATGGCAAATATTCTTCTCAAAGTCAGCGGACTCAAAGTGGGTTACGGTGGCATTCAGGCGGTCAAAGGGGTTGATTTTGAAGTGCACGAGGGCGAGCTTGTCACCTTGATCGGCTCCAATGGCGCAGGCAAAACCACCACCATGAAGGCCATCACCGGCGGTTTACCATTTACTGAAGGCGACATTGAGTACTTGGGTAAAAGCATCAAAGGACAAGGCGCTTGGGACTTGGTTCACCAAGGTTTAGCCATGGTGCCGGAAGGACGAGGCGTTTTCACCCGCATGACCATCTTAGAAAACTTGGCCATGGGTGCTTACATTCGCAACGACAAAGCTGAGATCGCATCGGATGTGGACATGGTTTTTGAAACTTTCCCGCGTTTAAAAGAGCGTAAAGACCAGCTGGCCGGCACCATGAGCGGCGGTGAACAGCAAATGCTGGCCATGGGTCGCGCCTTGATGAGCCGCCCGAAAGTGCTTTTGCTAGACGAGCCATCCATGGGCTTGTCGCCCATCATGGTTGATAAAATTTTTGAAGTCGTCAAAGACGTGTCGTCCAAAGGCGTGACCGTTTTACTCGTCGAGCAAAACGCCAGCCGCGCCCTTGGTATTGCAGACCGTGGCTATGTGATGGATTCAGGTTTGATCACCATGAGCGGCGACGCGAAAATCATGTTGAGCGACCCAAAAGTTCGGGAAGCCTATTTGGGTGAATAGAGAAAGCGGTGGGATGCTATATATAAAATAGCACTTTAGGTAATAAATACGCCGGTTAGAGCCTGATTTTATGCTCTAAAGCCGAATTTTTATGCACTAACCGGTATTGCGCAACCCCGCCGCAATGCCGTTGATTGAAATGTGTATCCCACGCTGCACCCGCTCGTCGGACTGGCCTGCACGGTAGCGGCGCACCAGCTCGACTTGCAGGTGGTGCAAGGGGTCGATGTAGGGGAAACGGTGGCGGATGGAGCGTTGCAGGGCGGCGTTGTTGGTCAGGCGTTGTTTGTCGCCGGTGATCAACTGCAGTGCGGTGACCGTCAAATGCCATTCTGTTTCAATGCGGTTGAATATCTTTTTGCGCAGGGCGGCATCGGTCACCAATTCGGCATATCTAGAAGCCAAAGCCAAATCACTTTTCGCCAAAACCATGTCGATATTGCTCAACAGCGTGCGGAAAAACGGCCAGTCTTTGACCATTTTTTGCAAGAGTGCAAGTTGTTTTTTAGAGTCTGCAGGTGATTGTTTTTCGTGCAAAAACGCATGAACCGCAGAACCAAAACCGTACCAACCCGGCAAGGTCAAACGGCACTGTCCCCAGCTGAAACCCCAAGGAATAGCACGTAAATCTTCAATTTTTTGTGATGCTTTGCGGGACGCTGGGCGCGAGCCTAGGTTCAGCTCGGCAATCTCGCGCAGCGGGGTGGACTGGAAAAAGTAATCCGTAAAACCAGGTGTTTCGTACACCAAAGCACGGTAAGCCGCCATGCTGGACAGTGAGAGTGATGATGCTGTTTCTAAAAACTTGGCGCTGGCAGATTTGGTAGGTTGCAGCAAAGTGGCTTCTAAAGTAGCGGCCACCAAGGTTTCCAAATTGCGTCTACCAATTTCTGGGTTGGCGTATTTGGAGCCAATCACTTCGCCTTGCTCGGTCAAACGAATCTGGCCGCGCACCGTGCCTGGTGGTTGCGCCAAAATGGCTTGGTAGCTCGGGCCACCGCCACGCCCCACCGTGCCGCCACGGCCGTGGAACATACGCAGCGTGATGCCGTGCGAAGCGGCAAGTTCGTCAAACAACTCGACCAGTGCAATCTCCGCTCGGTACAGCTCCCAGTTGCTGGTGAAAATGCCGCCATCTTTGTTGCTGTCAGAGTAGCCCAACATGATGTCCTGCTCGCCACCGCTACGTTGCACTTGCTGCACCATACCTGTCAAAGCGTAAAACTCGCGCATGATGGGCGCGGCGTTGCGCAGGTCTGCAATGGTTTCGAAAAGCGGCACCACAATCAAATCGTGACTGGCTTGTTTGTCCAGTGTTCCGCGCATCAACCCGACTTCTTTTTGCAACAACAAAACTTCCAGCAAGTCGCTAACAGTTTCTGTGTGGCTGATGATGTAATGACGAATAGCGTGGTGGCCATAGCGCTGGCGCATGGCTTTGGCGGCTTCAAAAATAGCCAATTCACCTTGCGCGTGCTCAGAATACGTTGCATCGAGCACACGCAAAGGTCGCGCATCGTTGAGCAATTTGACCAGAAGCATGCGTTTGGCTTGTTCGTCCAAGCTTGAATAATTGGACTCTAAGCGTGCTACCGCTAGCAGTTCTGCAACCACTTCTTCATGTTTGTCCGAGCTTTGGCGCAAATCTACCGTCGCCAAGTGAAAACCAAACACTTCAACTGCGCGAATTAACGGGTGCAAACGCTGGCTAACCAAAGCCTCGCCGTGGTTGCCTTGTAATGATGCTTGGATGATGCGCAGATCCGCTAAGAAATCTTCAACCTGCTTGTACGGGTTTTGCGGCGCCACGGCGTGACGGGCGGCATCGCCGCCCGTCATGTCTTTCAAGTTCGCAGCCAAGCGCGCGTACACGCCCGTCAAAGCACGGCGATAAGGTTCATCTTTGCGGTGTTCGTTGGTATCTGGCGATTGCTCGGCCAAGGCTTTCATGGCCTCAGACAAAGGCACCAAGATGGACGACATCGACAATTCAGAACCTAAGAAATGCACTTCCGTCAAATAAAACCGCAGCACCATTTCGGCCTGACGGCGCAGCGCATACTGCAGGGTTTGCGCGCTGACATTGGGGTTGCCATCGCGGTCGCCGCCAATCCATTGACCCATGCGCAAAAAGCTGTGCACGGGTTGGTTGCCTAAGGATTGCTCTAACTCTGCATACAACTTCGGAATTTCACGTAGAAATGTGGACTCGTAATAGCTGAGCGAATTTTCAATTTCATCCATCACCGTGAGCTTGGAATAGCGCAGCAAACGCGTCTGCCACAGCTGCATCACGCGGGCGCGCAGCTGCAACTCGTTGGCGCTCAACTCTTTCGGCGTCAGTGCATCTTTGCTGCTACCGCTCGCCAAACTGCGCATTTTGATGTCATCACGTGCCGTCAGCAGCTGGGCAATGTCGCGCTCTGCATCCAGAATGCTTTTGCGCTGTACTTCGGTCGGGTGCGCGGTTAAAACGGGGGAAACGTGGCTTTTTGCCAAAGTTTGCGAGATGGTTTTGGGGGTGATACCGGCCCAGCGCAGGCGCGCCAAGGCCACTTCGATGCTGCCTTCTTGCGTGTCACCCACGCGCTCATGCGCCTCGCGACGGCGAATGTGGTGTCTGTCTTCCGCCAAATTTGCCAAGTGGCTGAAATAGGTGAAAGCGCGAATCACGCTGACCGTTTGGTCACCCGTCAAACCTTTGAGCAATTTTTTGAGCGCTTTATCAGCCGTGTGGTCTTCATCGCGCCTAAAAGCGACGGAGAGTTTGCGAATTTGCTCGATCAACTCAAACGCTGCCGCCCCTTCTTGCTCGCGAATCACATCGCCTAAAATTCGTCCTAACAACCGAATATCTTCAACCAAGGGCCGCTCATTCAGCTTTTGCTTGGCAAGTGGTTGAGCCTTAGTGGATTCAGCAGATTCAGATTTTTTCAGGAGTTGTGTTTTCATGGTTGTTGTACATGCTAGCATCAAAACTAAGGCGTATTTGCCTGTAAATTACCAACGAGTTCCCAATATAAAAGCCAAGAATGCCGAATACAAGTCATCAACCGTTATTGAATATCACCATCGCCACCCGTGAAAGCCGCCTCGCCTTGTGGCAGGCAGAGCATGTGAAAGCCTTGCTGGAAGCGCGCGGTCATAGCGTCAAATTGCTGGGCATGACGACGATGGGTGACCAAATCTTGGACCGCTCACTCAGCAAAGTAGGCGGCAAAGGCCTGTTTGTGAAAGAGCTGGAAACGGCGTTGGATGACGGCTCGGCAGACATCGCCGTGCATTCGCTCAAAGACGTGCCCATGGATTTGCCCAATGGTTTTGCCTTGGCCTGCGTGATGGAACGCGAAGACCCGCGCGACGCTTTTGTATCCAATAACTACGCCAATTTAGCCGCTTTGCCGCTGGGTGCAACAGTCGGCACATCCAGCCTGCGCCGCGTCGTGTTGCTCAAAGCGCTGCGCCCCGATGTGAAAATCGTCCCATTGCGTGGTAATTTAGACACCCGCTTGCGCAAACTCGACGAAGGCCAGTTTGACGCCATCATCTTGGCCGCCGCAGGGCTAAAACGCCTGGGTTTGGCGCAGCGCATTCGTGCCGTTTTTGAGACGACTGAGATGCTGCCCGCTGCCGGTCAAGGCGCTTTGGGCATTGAAATCAAAGCGGATAGAGCTGATTTGGTCGCCGCCTTAGCACCCTTGGCGCATTTGCCGACGTGGATGGCCGTTTCTGCCGAGCGGGCGGTCAGCCGCGCCATGGGTGGCAGCTGCTCCATGCCCTTGGCAGCGCATGCCGTATGGGAAGGGGCGCAATTGCGGCTGCATGCGGCTTGGGGTGAGCCGGAAGAAGAAAGAACATCCGCGTCAAACGAGTTGGTCGTCGCCAATTTAAGCCATGCAGCGGGCGATATCGACGCATCTGCAGCGATGGGCGAGCAGGTCGCGTCCAAGCTTTTAGCCAGCGGCGCGCGTAAATATACGAAGTTGATTGGGAATGAATAAATTCCCCCTACCCCCCCTTTTTCAAAGTGGGGAACAAGAGTGAAAGTCATCGTGACCCGCCCCCGCCTTGAGGCCGATGTTTGGGTCAAACAATTGCAAGCTTTGCACTTTGATGCCGTCGCGCTGCCTTTGATTCACATAGGCGCATCCGCCGATACGGCAGATGTAGCGAAAGCGAGGGAGAATTTTCACCAATACAGTGCGGTGATGTTTGTGAGCAGCAATGCGGTACGCTATTTTTACACCTCAAATATACCTCTAGCCGGCAAATTAATTGCCTATACCTCTATTAAAAATATAGCAAATTTATCGAACAAAGCATCCAAGATCAGAATGTGGGCCACTGGCCCGGGTACGCGGCAGGCCTTGCTCGAGCAGGGTGTACCGAACGACCACATTGATGCACCCGCCCTAGATGCGGCGCAATTTGACTCAGAAACGCTGTGGAGCATCGTGAAACTTCAAGTCAAACCGGGTGACAAAGTGTTGATTGTGCGAGGAAGCACGCCCAATACCGTAGATGCTGAAGGTGTTGCCATGAACGGTCGCCCTTGGTTGGCGGAACAACTGGCGGCAGCTGGCGTGCAGGTGGATGTTGTGGTCAGCTACCAGCGCAGCGCACCGGTGTTTGACGCGGCTGAGTTAGCGATGATGGCGCAAGCCGCTACGGATAAATCAGTCTGGCTGCTCAGCAGTTCGGAAGCCGTAACCAATTTGCGTACAGTTTCATGCTTGAACTGGTCAAATGCCAGAGCCGTCGCCACCCACCCACGCATTGCGCAGGCAGCCAAAGACGCTGGATTTGGTGTTGTTTACGAGTCACGCCCGCTGTTTGCCAACGTGGTGGCTTCTATAGAATATCTGCTATGAGTGACATTTCTACACAAGAAAACCCCAGCAGCCCTGATGCATTGGTCAACACGGTGCCGGCTACGGCATCAAATGTCGTGCAAAACGTTGCTGGCAACATGAACACTACGGATAATACTGGGTTTTCCAAACTTTTTACTATATTTATGATAGCAGCTTTGGCAATATCTATGATGGCTAGCTTCTATTTGTGGCGTAAATTGACGAATATTCAGGAGCATCTGGCCAGACAAAGCGCCGATGCGACCAATTTAAGCGTGGAAGCCCGCAGTTTGGCTAAAAATGCGCAAGACCTGGCGCGGGAAGCGTCTGCCAGATCGTCTTTGAACGAAACGCGGCTGAGTGAAGTTGCCCTGCAGCGCAGCCAGCTGGACGAATTGATGCAAAGTTTGTCCCGCTCGCGCGATGAAAATTTGGTGGTGGATGTGGAATCTGCCCTGCGTTTGGCGCAGCAGCAGGCGCAGTTGACGGGTAGTGTTGAGCCGCTATTGGCTGCTTTGAAAACAGCCGATCAGCGTTTGACCCGTGCCGCGCAGCCGCGGCTGAACGCGGTTCGCAGAGCGCTGGCCAGCGATACCGACAAAATCAAGACGGCAGCGGTGACGGATATTCCGAGCTTGCTGGTGAAATTAGACGAAATCAGTCGCTTGGTGGAAGACTTACCCGTACTGAATACAGTCACTGCGGTGGCAAGAGTTGACACCCAAAATGCATCTTCAAAAGTGGTCAGTTCTAAACCTGCGGCAACAAGCTCTTCAATACAAGTGTCAGACTGGCAGACCAGCTTGCAAAACTTCATGCAAAGCAATTGGCAAATTGTGCGGGCTGAGCTGGCGAAATTGGTGCGCGTGAGCCGTATTGAAAACCCAGACGCTGTGTTGCTGTCACCCGAGCAAACCTACTTTTTGCACCAAAATCTGAAGCTCAAAATCCTCAACGCACGGCTTGGCTTGCTGGGGCGGCAAATTCAGTCTGCCAAGACTGACTTGGCCTCAGTTGCAGACGATGTGCGCAAATACAGCGACCCCACATCTAAGCAAGCACAGACGCTGCAAAGTGCGTTGTCACTGGTGCAAACGCAGCTGGGCAACACGTCCATTCCTGCACTTGATTCATCTTTAGCCGCTTTGACGCTGGCTGCGGCGGGCAAATAATGCGTGCAGCCCTGTGGTTTTTGGCTTTGTTTGGTATTGCCGTGGCCGTCGCGGTGTTTACAGGTAACAACGATGCAACGGTAACGCTGTATTGGGAGCCCTACAGAGTAGATTTGTCGTTGAACTTTGTTATTCTTACCTTGGTTTTTGGTTTTGCACTTATCTATACAGCCATGCGTACGGCTGCGCTTTTGTTTGCATTGCCCGAGCAAGCCAGACGCTGGCGCGCTTTGCAAAAAGAGCGGGCGATCAATGCCGAGCTTTTCAACGCACAGTCGCATTTTTTGGCGGGCCGGTATATTCGTTCACGCAAATCGGCTTTGTCAGCGTTGAGTTTGAACAGATCCAGAGACCATTCACACTCTAAAGCAGCGGATGTCGTGGGCAATGAACCGCAACTTCGCGCTTTGGCGCATGTGATGGCCGCGCAAAGTGCGCATGCTTTGCAAGACAGCGCTGCACGCGATGATCATTTAAAAAAAGCGCTAGAGAATCAAAACCAACATCAACGTGCTTCGTTAGACACACGTGAAGGCACCCAGCTGTTGGCCGCAAGCTGGGCCTTGGATGACCGTGATCCATCATCGGCGCTGAAGTGGTTAGCGCAATTGCCCAGTGGCGCAGCGCGTAGGACCTTGGCACTGAGGCTCAAGCTCAAAGCGGCACAGTTGGACAATTCAAGTGTTGAAGCACTTGAGACCACCCGTTTGCTTGCCAAACACCATGCCTTCTCTAAAGATGTTGCGCCGAGTTTGATCAAAAGTTTGGTCTTGAAACGGCTCGACGATGCGCGAGATGCAGCCCAGCTGCAAACCACCTGGCGTGAGTTGGACGCCAGTGACCGCTTGCAAACAGATGTTGCTATTCATGCTGCATACAAACTCAGTACCATGCATGGGCAGGCGAATCACCTACAGCAAGTAACGGAATGGCTGCTGCCAGCATGGCAAGCGTTGACCAGCTCAGAAGGTGGCTTGAACAGTGTTGACAGCACACGTTGCGCCGAGTTGATACATACGCTGGAAGCGCTAGTGGCAGCGCAAACGGAATCGCAGGATTTGGCTTGGCTCGCAAGAATTGAAAAAGCGCAATTGGCGAATCCTAGAGATGTACGCTTGCAGTATCTGGCGGGCGTCGCGTGCAAATCTCACCAGCTGTGGGGCAAAGCACAACAGCAATTGGCGCAAGCTGCACCGCAGTTAAAGGACATCAATCTCAAACGTCGCGCTTGGTGTGCTTTGGCAGAGTTGGCAGAGCAGCGGGGCGATGCAGCAGCAGCTGGCGTTGCATGGAAGAACGCTGCACAAGTTTAGCGCAGCACAAATTTAGCGCCTTACAAGTTTTCGTCCGTATCCCATTTATGACGCATATGTCGTTCTGGCAAGGTCGGGTCAGCTTGCTTTTTTCAACCTTGTTGGCATGGGTTGTTGGCACTTGGTTTCAGCTGTTGCAGCCGTCTTTGGGTGATGTTTGGATTTATCCATCATATTTGGCTGTAGTTTTTGTATTTATTGCCTATATTGCTATAAATAATATAGTAAAAAATACACCAGACAAACGCCAACACCGTTCCATTTTATTGCCCATTTGCATGTTGCTAGCCAGTGGCTGCGCTGCGTTTGGGTTGACTGGTTTGCGCGCTGCTGCCTACGCTTCGCATCAACTATCACCCGCTTATGAAGGGCGCGATATCGAGGTCATCGGTGTTGTATCCGCCATGCCGCATATCAACGAGATGGGAACACGGTTCCAGCTGGATGTTGAATCTTCGCAGCTGATAACGACCATCGACCAAGTTCAAAGCAAACAAGTTGCTGAGTTGCCTTCTAAAATCTCACTGAGTTGGTACGGAGGCGTTTTTGGTGCAACGGAAACGGCTGGCGACTTGGCAACGCTGCAGCGCAAACCCATGCCCATTCTTCCCGGCGACCGTTGGAAGATGACGGTTCGGCTCAAAGCACCGCATGGCAACAGTAACCCGGGTGGTTTTGATTTTGAGCTGTGGCTGTGGGAGCAGGGCATTCAGGCGACCGGCTATGTGCGCACGGGTGCAAATGATGCTGCACCCGTGCGTTTGATGCAGACATGGGGACATCCGGTTGAACAATTGCGTTACAAGGTTAGGGATGCGATTTTTGTGCGGATGTCATCTTCCGACTCTTCCAAACAGTCAAGCGAAGCTGGCATCGTTGCCGCTTTGGTCACGGGTGACCAGCAGTCGATTGACCGTGCCGATTGGGATGTTTTCCGCGCTACTGGCGTAGCGCATTTGATGAGCATTTCTGGTCTGCACATCACCATGTTTGCTTGGGGCGCGGTGATGGTGGTGGGCGGGTTGTACAGACGATCAACGCGTTTGTGTCTGGCCTATCCGGCAGCAAACGCTGCTTTGCTGGGCGGCTTGATGCTGGCGGCAGGCTACGCGGTATTCAGCGGTTGGGGTGTACCCTCGCAGCGGACGATTTTGATGTTGGCAACGGTGACGTTACTCAGACTGTTTGGCAAACGCTGGCCTTGGCCAACGGTGTGGATGCTGGCATGTGCCGTTGTGGTGGTGGTTGACCCGTGGGCTTTGTTGCAAGCCGGTTTTTGGCTGAGCTTTGTGGCGGTGGGTGTTCTGTTTGCGACGGAACTCTCGACTGATACCTCACAGCTTGCTGGCTGCGATAAAAACGATGCCATCGACGATGCAATCTCGTTTCCAGAACCAAGTTTAGTTGCAAGATTCAAGCAGAAGCTATGGATGAGCGGACGTGAGCAGTTCGTCATCACCTTGGTACTTGCGCCGTTGACGCTGTTGCTCTTTGGCCAAGTGTCTGTGGTTGGTCTTTTGGCGAATGCCTTGGCGATTCCGTGGGTGACGCTGGTGGTGACGCCTTTGGCGATGTTGGGCACACTTTTCTCACCGATGTGGGATTTAGCCGGTTTGGCTGTTCATGCGCTGAGCCGTTTTCTGGGTTTGCTAGCGGCATTGCCGTTTGCCACTGTTACTGTTGCTGTACCGCACCTGCTGGTGAGTGTTGTTGCCGTGCTGGGTGGAATTCTGCTGGTTATGCCATGGCCTTGGCAACTGCGTCTGGTCGGACTTCCTTTGTTGCTGCCGGTCATTTTGTGGCAAGCACCGCGCCCAGCAGACGGCCAATTTGAATTGATCGCAACAGATGTGGGCCAAGGCAACGCCGTCATCATTCGAACGGCAAAACACACGCTGGTGTATGACGCCGGGCCGCGCTATTCTATTGACAGTGATGCGGGTCATCGGGTGTTGGTTCCGCTATTGCGAGCGACGAATGAAAGTGTGGATACCGTCATGCTCAGTCACCGAGATAGTGACCATTCAGGTGGCATCAAATCTGTGCTGGCCATGCATCCGAAAGCAAACTTCATCAGCTCGATTGAGAGCACGCATGAGTTGCAAGCGCTTCGTCCTGCTCAACGTTGTATGGCTGGGCAATCGTGGCAATGGGATGGCGTTGATTTTGCAGTGCTACACCCATCGGCATCAGATTACGAATCACCACAAAAATCAAACGCCATGAGCTGTGTATTGCGTATCAGCACGTCACAAGCGAGTGTTTTGCTGGCTGGCGATGTTGAATTGGCGCAGGAAGCAAGGCTGGTATCAAATCAGCCAGTGGGTGGTTTGGGCGGTTTAAATAGTACGGATTTAAAAAGCACCTTGTTGTTAGTGCCACATCATGGCAGCAAAACCTCGTCCAGTGCTGCATTTTTAGATGCCGTTCAACCTCAGTTGGCCGTTGTGCAAGCAGGTTACCGAAACCGTTTTGGTCATCCTGCCGCAAGAGTGTTGGAGCGCTACAACGAACGCAACATCAAAGTGATGGACACAGCGCATTGCGGTGCATTGCTGTGGACTAGTTCATCGGCGAATGAGACGCGTTGCCAGCGCGAGATTGGTAAACGGTACTGGCACCATCAAGTTCCGTAAACCTAAGAAGAACCCAAGTACGTTGCACGACGCTTATGATGCTTATTTGCCCATTTGCTGCGCTACTTCACGTCCTAAATCAATCACAGACATCGCGTAATAGCTGCTCCAGTTGTAGCGGGTGATAGCATAGAAATTTTCTGTGCCAGCCACATAGCTTGGCGTATTTCCTGCAATGCTGGGGTCGCCATTTTGCAGCTCTATCAATGCCAACGGGCCAGTATGCGCAGCACCAGCTGCATTCAAATTTACCCCTTTGGCCATGAAGCTGGCAACGCTAAACGTTGGCAAAATATCTGGCGCCATCAAGGCATCCATGTCTAGTTTTGCGGCATCAAAAGTAACGGGGTAGTACGTTGGCATGCCAGGATGCCACTTGAAGGATTTGAAATAGTTGGCGACCGAGCCAATCACATCGGCGGGGCTGGTGAATAAATCGACTTGGCCATCTTCGTCAAAATCTATCGCATACTTCACCCAGCTGCTGGGCATGAATTGTGGCAAACCCATCGCCCCGGCGTAGCTGCCACGTGGTGACAGAGGGTCAACCCCAGAGCGCGAGGTGAGCGATAAAAAATGCTCCAACTCACCTTTGAAAAATGCCTGCCGCTCAGCAGCGCGAGGGTGGGAAGCGGGGAAATCAAACGTTAAAGTTGTCAACGCATCAATCACCCGATAGCTGCCGGTATCGCGCCCGTAAATGGTTTCAACACCAATGATGCCGACAATGATTTCAGCCGGCACACCGTATTCTTTTTCGGCTTTGGCTAAAGTTGCCGCATTGTCCTGCCAAAATTTAACGCCCGCCTTGATGCGAACAGGGTCAACAAACCGGCTGCGATAAACGCGCCAGTTTTTGGCAACGCCCTTAGGGGCTGGTTGCATCAACCGAGAGATTTGGCCCATATTTCTAGCTTGACCAATGGCGTTACGCACCCAGTCTTTATCCAAATCGCGCCGCTCTGCAATATCGTCAGCCATCTGCATGGCCTCTACGCGTGTGGCGTAGAGTTCGTACTGGATTGAAGACTTGGAATTCAGCTGTTTTTTAATGCCATTTTGAGCTATAGCTGGCGTATTTATTGCCTGAAGTGCTACATATAATATAGTAAAAATTAATCTTTGTTGCATTTTAAAAAGTTTTAACTTCTGCTATTTATTATTATTTGCAGTTATCCATAATTATTTGTCGATGTTGATATCTATTTTACAGGCCAAGCGGTGCTTTTAAGCCCGGATCTCAAGCTTGTCATATCCGTGTTGCGCATCTGCGCACGGTAACGTATCTCTTCCAGCTGAATCAGCCAAGCAGCAAGAGGTCTGGCTGATTCACCAAAATGATTGACTGAAATACGAGCAAGCTCTCGCGGGGAAATGCTTGCCTGGCTTGTCAATCCCGTTTTCTCCAACCGTGCACGCACTGAAGAAAGTAAGCGCAGCCAGGGGTCGTGCTGTCGCTTGTCCCAGACTGTCCAAGCAATACCCAGCAAGCTGACGCTGACAATGATGGAGATCAGCACGTAGCTTAAATCCGCCCAACTGGGTGAAGAAAAACCCAGATTTTTCAGTACATTTAATTGTGTAGCCTCGGAGTAATTCAATATTTTCTGATTCCACGTGTTGTTCACCGCATCCCACACGGCGCGCAGCTGATGCCATGGGTTGTAGCCATTCCCGCCGAGCGTACTTGTCCATAAATTTGCCATTACTCCACCGAAAGCACCACTTGGCGCGGTTAAACGTTGCAACGAATCTATGCGCTGGGGTGCAACGGCCGATGTGGGGTCAACGCGAACCCAGCTCCCGACTTTGCTGCCATCTTGGCTGCCAGCTAGCCATATTTCAGCCCAAGCATGTGCATCGCTTTGACGTACAACCCAATAGCCATCAACTTCGTTGAATTCTCCCCCTTGGTAGCCGGTGACAATGCGAGCAGGAACGTCCATAGCGCGCATCAACACAACAAAGGCAGAAGCGATGTGTTCGCAGAACCCGGCTTTGCGGTCAAACCAAAATTCATCCGCTGTGTTGTCGCCATACACGCCGGGCGCTAGGGTATATTCGTAGCCGCCAGTGCGCAGTTTTTGCATCACCTCAGTGGCTAAAGTAGCTGCATCTGCTTGGGTAAAGCGAACATCTAGCCTGATGTCTGCGGCCAGTTGCAAGGTGCGTGGGTTGTAGCCTACGGGTAAGTTCACATAGTTTTGCAAACTCAGATCTGGTTTTTCAGGGCCGTAGCTGAACTGTGTATAGCTTTGCGCTTTGTAACGCACCAGCTCGGTGATGGGGCGATTTGTGAGCCATTGCAAATCGGGCGTCATCCGCAGCTCGTAACCCGTTGGCGCTGGTGCTGTCACTGCTGCATCCAGTGCAAATAGCCACGGTTGGTTGTTGGGCTCAAGGGTCACTTCGTAGTTGAATGGTTGACCATTGACTCGTAAATTTGCAGTTGCAGATTGGCTTTTTGAAGGAAGCCACTCACGCCCATCGAACGCAGATAACACCGGACCACGCAGGTAAACATCTCTAGCCGCTGGTGGTTTGTCTTCAAATTTGATACGCATGGCAATGCTGTCATCCAACGCTAAATTGGCAATCGTTCCTACCCGCATGTTTGCACTTAAACCTGATTTACCCTGCAAAGGACCACTTGGCGTGCCCCACAAAGGCGCAAGCCGTGGAAACAGCATGAACAGCACCACCATGATGGGCGCACCCAACAGCGCCATCTTCCCTGCAATCTTTGCTGCCGCCATCAACGGTGGTTTGCCCACAGGCATGTGCGCGTTGACCAAAGCTGTCAACAAACCCACCAGCGCCACCAGCATGGCAAAGGCAGTCAAAAGTGATTGAGAAAACAAAAAATTGCTCAGCATGCAGAAAAAGCCGAGGAAGAACACCACAAACGCATCTCGCTGCGCACGCAGCTCTAAGGTTTTTAGCGCTAGCAATATCACCAGCAAGGTCACACCAGCATCGCGACCTAAGATCGTTTTGTGTGTGGCGAACGTCGCAGCAACGGTTACGGCCAGCAAAGTAAGCAACCACCATCGACTGGGCAGCGGCTGAGACTTCCAAGCCAACATGCCGCGCCACACCAGCACACCCGCCACCAAGCCGCTGCACCACAACGGCAAGTGCACCACTTGCGGCAAAACCACTGCGGTGATGACGAGCAACAGAAACAGCGTGTCACGGCTGTCGCGTGGTAGGTTACTCAGCATATTTAGAAATTTATTGAACATAAACTTAAGCTCAATACAAAGCCAGCGCTTGCAAGCACTGCTGTTGATGCGCGTCGCCGCTGGCAGGAGCGATGTCGGATGTGGGCAACCGCAGCCCATACACCACACCCAGCGCCTCAGCCTGCACCAGCCAAGCGCACAAGCGCGAGAGCGAAGCTTCCGTGTCTGCACAGCCCGTACGCGCAAAATCCAGCCACAGCTCTTGCGCGGCAGCATGTTGCGTATCGCGGCTGATCAAATTGACGGAAGGGCTGGGGTCATCCGCATCCATGCTCGCCCAAGTTTTTGCTACTTTCTTCCACACAATGTGTTTCATGGGGTCGCCACGGCGGTAGGCACGTATGCCGTCAAATTCGCCAGTCGCTTTCGTCTGTGCTTGTTTGGCGTCGCCAGACAGCGGCTCGCCTGCGGGCAAAGCGGGCGCGTTGGGCTCAATGGCTGGGTAAACCCACACATGCATCGCTGGGCGCATGACTGTCCAGACCCGAAACGTACCCATCGGAAAGCGCGTTTCAGCCGTCAGAGTGGGTAATTTGTGCTTACCGCGAGGCATGGGTTGACTGGCGATTTGAACCGTCGTGCTCCCTTGCGCGGGCACATCTGCCCAAGTCCAATCCGAGAGATTCAAAACACTCATGCCAATGCCATGTCTGAGGTTTTTTCCCGTATTGTTCAAAACCAGCTCAAAATTGATGATTGTTGACGTAAAATATGCCTTAGGCGCTATGATATTAATAGCTATTCCGCGCAGATTGGCATGCCCAATATGCATGCCCACCAACACGCTGCCACCGATCAAAAACGTCAGCAGATAGCCCAAATTCAGCTGGTAGTTGATGCTGGCCACCAACAGCACCAGCAAGGTCACCACCATCATCCAGCCCGCTTTGGTGGGTAGGATGTAAACATTGCGCTGGTTCAGCAGCAGGCTGTCGGTCAACGGCAGTCTGGCTTCAAACCATTGCTGAAAGCGCTTGCGAAAAAAGCCCATGTGCAATGACGACAACGAATTTAAGACAAAGCAACTGCGTTTAACATCGCCCGAACTTGCGCGCTGGCGTTGCGCCCCGCGCTGCTGACGGGGTGCAGGCGGTGCGCGACGGTTTGCACCATCACAGCGCGTAGGTCATCAGGCGCGACATAATCGCGCCCGCTCAACAACGCTTGCGCTTTGGCAGCACGCAGCAGCGCAATGCCAGCCCGTGGGCTTAAACCTTGTACAAACCAGCTGCCAGAGCGGGTGGCGGCTATCAGGTCTTGCAAATAATTTAAAAGCGGTTCAGACGCGTGAATTTGCAGTACTTGCTGCTGCAGCTGTGCCAACTCGGCAGAAGTCAATAACGCAGGAAGTGCATCCACTACAGTGCGCGTGTCGCCATTGGTCAATAAACTTCTCTCTGCAGCGCGATCTGGATAGCCCAACGAGATGCGCATCAAAAATCGGTCCAGCTGTGATTCGGGTAGCGCATATGTGCCCAGTTGGTCATGCGGGTTTTGCGTGGCGATGACAAAAAATGGCGAGGGCAGAGCACGGGTTTCGCCTTCAATGGTGACTTGCTTTTCTTCCATCGCCTCCAACAACGCACTTTGCGTTTTCGGGCTGGCACGGTTGATTTCGTCAGCCAGTAGCACTTGCGCAAACATGGGGCCGGGGTGAAACACAAACGACTGGCTGGCACGTTCGTAAATCGACACGCCGCTTAAATCGCTGGGCATCAGGTCGCTGGTGAACTGCACGCGTGAAAACTGCAGCCCAAACGTTCGCGCCAGCGCGTGGGCAAGGGTGGTTTTGCCGACGCCGGGCACGTCTTCAATCAGCAAATGCCCACCCGCCAGCAGGCAGGCCATACAGTCTTGCACTTGTTCTGGTTTGCCAACGATGACGCTGTTGAGCTGTGACAGCAAAGCCTTAAGTTTGCTTTGAATATTGACTTGGGTCATGGTTTGGGCATTTATCGCTTTAAAGGATGTAGACTGAGATTTCTCTTAGGATATTTTTGCACTATTATGGATACCAACGAGGCGCATCTTTGCG
>JAYWCQ010000170.1:0-7313 GCA_043780435.1 Polaromonas sp. | reverse complement strand
CTGTTTGCTTTGCCACCAGTCCAACACCGCATCGACCGATTCTTCAATCGACAAATCCGAGTTGTCCAAGAGCTTGGCATCTTGCGCAGGCTTCAAAGGCGCTACGCTGCGGGATGAATCCCGTTTGTCACGCGCTTCTAGGTCTGCACAAAGAACATCGAGTATAGCTGAAATTCCCTTTGAAATCAACTGCTTATGGCGCCGCAGAGCACGTTTTTCTGCGCTTGCAGTCAAAAACACCTTTAATGGGGCATCTGGGAAGATGACCGTGCCCATATCGCGCCCATCAGCGACCAAACCAGGCAGGGTTCTGAAGCTGTGTTGCAGCTTCACCAATGCCTGCCGTACCAGCGGTAAAACGGACACTTGCGAGGCATGCATACCACCAGTCTCAGAGCGAATATCATGGCTCACATCTTCACCGTTCAGCATGATGGCGTCGCCGTCGAACCTTAAATGCAGCTTTTCAACCAAGCTTTCAGCCAAAGCGGCAACGGCGATTTCATCTTTGGTTTCTAGGCTCAAACCCTGCTGCAATGCCGCCAACGCGGTGACGCGGTACAAAGCGCCTGAGTCCAGGAAGTGGTAGCCCAATTTTTTCGCCAATTCCGAAGCCAAACTGCCTTTACCAGAAGCGCTGGGGCCATCAACGGTGATGACTGGGATGGCAGACACAGCGGTTTGTGCGACAGAAAACAGCGACTCAAAGTAGTCGGGAAAGGTTTTTGCGACGCATTTGGGGTCCAAAATGCGAATCGACAAAGCTGCGGGGTTGAACGCCGCGAGCGAAAAACACATGGCAATGCGGTGGTCGTCATAGGTGTGAATCGCACCGGTTGTCCAGTCCGCAGCCGTTGGTGGTGTGATACTGATGAAATCAGCGCCTTCAACGACGGTGGCACCTAATGTGCGAAGCTCGTTCGCCATCGCCACAATGCGGTCGGTTTCTTTGACGCGCCAACTGGCGATGTTGCGCAGCGTGGTGGTGCCCTCGGCGTACAGCGCCATCATTGCCAAGGTCATGGCCGCATCGGGGATGTGGTTGCAGTCCAAATCGACCGCTTTCAAAGGCCACGCGCCACGTCCAATTTCGAGGTGGTTGGGGCCGCTTGTAACAATAGCGCCCATGGCCTGTGCAGCTTCTACAAACCGGATGTCGCCCTGAATCGAGTCTGCTCCCACGCCCTCAATACGAATACTTGTGCGGATGCCGTTAAAAACGTCATTTTTAGTGCTATTTGTGGCATTAGTCGGCGTATTTATTGCCCCAAGTGCTATAAAATAACTAGCAGAAGAGGCATCTGCCTCGACGTGGATACTGCCCGGAGATTGGTAGCGACTTCCTGCAGGAATGGTAAATTTCTGCCAACCGTCGCGCTGCACCTTGATGCCAAAGCGAGCGAGTAAATTCAGGGTGATGTCGATATACGGTTTTGAAATCAGTTCACCTTGGACTTCAATCACGATATCCTGCGTCGCCACCAATGGCAAAGCGAGCAGCAGGGCGGTTAAAAACTGGCTGGAAACGTCGCCTCTAACCTTGATTGGTTCGCTTAAATTGAAGGATTTGGCTTCGTTGATGCCTTTGATAAGTAAGGGTGGGTAGCCGTCTTGCCCCAAATAGTCGATCTGGCAGCCCAATTGACGCAAACCATCAACCAAATCACCTATCGGCCGCTCGTGCATGCGGGGCACACCGCTGAGCTCGAATTCGGTAGAGCCACTGGCTAAAAGCGCTAATGCAGCAGTCAAGGGGCGCATCGCTGTGCCGGCATTGCCCATGTACAGCTTGGCACTTGGCAAGCTCGTCGATTGACCCAAACCAGTTATTTCTACGGTGGAGCCCATGCTAGCGCCGTTTTTGACAATGTGGCAGCCAAGTTGCGACAAAGCTGTCAGCATGACTTGCGTATCGTCTGAATCCAGCAAGTCATGCACCAAGGTGGTGCCTTGGCTAAGTGCGGCAAGTAACAGAACGCGGTTTGAGATGCTTTTAGAGCCAGGTAAAACAACCGTACCGCTAGCGTGGCTGAGTGGGGGGATATCTAAAAAATGGGTGCTGTACATGCTGATGGGTTGAAATGACCGATGTGGGTCAGCTAAATAAGCTTGAGCTGCTATTTAGAGTTTTGGGTTAAACGCCATTGGACGCGCCGTTTGCTAGCGGCAGCGATGGCTGCTTCGAGCTTAACACTGTCACTGGCGAGCAAGCTGGTTTCAAAGCCTTGTAAAGTTTGCTTGAACGTGTCGATTTGGGCGAGCAGCTGCGTCCGATTGGCTATAAAAATGTCGTGCCACATTTCTGGGTCACTCGCTGCGATACGGGTGAAATCACGAAAACCTGAGCCTGCCAGCGACAAAAAATTGTCCGCGTTTTTTTGCGCGCCAATGCTGTTCATCATGGCAAATGCGAGCAGGTGCGGTAGATGGCTGACGGCGGCAAAAGCGGCATCGTGCGCCTCTGGGGACATGCTTTGCACGTTACAACCCAAAGCCGTCCAAACCGATTCTGCGCGGCTCAATTGCGCGGTCAAAGTGCGACCAATGGGCGTGAAAATGACTTGGCGCCCGTTGTATAAATTGACATCCGCATTTTCGACGCCTGAAACTTCTTTGCCCGCAATCGGGTGCGCTGGCACAAAACTGCCGACCAGCGAGCCTAAGACACGCTGGGCCGACTCCACCACATCTGACTTGGTAGAGCCCACATCCATGATCAACATGTCTGGTGTGATCAGGTGTTTGATGGCTTTGAAGGTTCCTTCCGTGGCGGCTACCGGCACGGCAATCAGCACAATGTCAGAGCCAGAAACAGCTTGCAGCGCTGATGCTGCTTCCACATCAATCACGCCAAGCTGCAACGCTTTGGCAGTCGTACTGGGCGATTTGCTGTAGCCCACGATGCGTTTGACCAAGCCTGCGCGCTTCATCGCCAAAGCAAATGAGCTACCCATCAAGCCGCAGCCAATGATACCGAGTTGCTCGAATTGTGTTTTTTTTGCTTTGCTAAACAGTGCCACGGTGTTGCTTTGTCTTTTGGTTATTTTGTGTTGTTAAGAAGGGGACGGTAAGGGGCGATTGACTTAATCGCTCACTGCGTAGCTGCCTAGCAGCTTGTAAAAAGCGCAAGAGTTTTGCAGCTCTTTCAAAGCGCTGGCCACATGCGGCTGCGAAGGATGACCCGCTAAATCAATGTAAAAGAAATACTCCCACTGGCCAGAACGGGCAGGGCGTGACTCAAACCGCGTCATCGATACGCCATGGTTTTTCAAAGGAATCAACAAATCATGCACCGCGCCTGGTTTGTTGGGTACAGACACAATCAAGCTCACACAATCTTTGCCCGAAGCCTGCGGCATGGGCAGCGTTTGCGGCAGGCAAACCACGGCAAAACGGGTGCGGTTAAACGCGTCGTCTTGAATCGCGTGGGCTGCCACGTGCAAACCAAATTCTGCACCAGCGCGCTCGCTGGCGATGCCTGCCCACGCGGTGTTGGTCGCGGCCAAACGGGCGCCTTCTGCATTGCTGGAAACAGCGCGGCGCTCGGCTTTAGGTAAATGTTTGGCCAGCCAGCCTTGGCACTGTGCCAAAGCTTGCGGATGCGCCAAAACGACTTCTACGTTATTCAATGAGTTGGACAAGCGCAGCAAGTGGTGGCGCACCAAAAAGCTGGCTTCGCCGATGATATGCAATGGTGAATTGAGGAACAAATCCAGCGTGCGGGTGACAACGCCTTCGGTGTTGTTTTCTACCGGAACAACGCCAAAATCTGCGCTGCCCGCTGTGGTGGCGTGAAAGACCTCATCAAAGCTGCCGCAAGGGATGTGCTCAATGCTGGTGCCAAAAAACTGCAATGCCGCCATTTCGCTGAAGGTGCCAGCGGGCCCCAAGTAAGCGACACGCTGTGGCGCTTCCAAAGACCTGCATGCCGACATCACCTCGCGCCAAATATGTGCCACACTGGCGTTTTTCAGTGGGCCAACATTCGCCGCCTGCAAACCACTGATGACTTGTGCCTCGCGCTCAGGACGGTAAACAGGCGAGCCATCAATCTTCTTAATTTCACCCACTTCACCCGCATAGCCGGCGCGACGGTTGAGAAGCGCCAACAGCTCTTTGTCGGTGGCATCAATCAAATCACGCAGTTCAAGCAGGTTTTTACTCATTGAGACGGGTTTTGTTAAGTTTTAAGTGTTAAATATGGATCTAGCCGGCGTATTTATTGCCTAAAGTGCTATTAAATTAATAGTAATTTTGTATTTTTAAAATATGATTTTAAGTTTCAGACGCGTCAGAAGCATCTGAAGCATCATCCACAGAATTATCCGCTGCTGCATCGCTGCCATCTTCAGAAGATTCAGGCTGGTTTGCATCGTTTTCGACAATACGTTGCAAGCCGCTCAGTTGTGAGCCTTCGTCCAAGCCAATCAAAGTGACGCCTTGTGTCGCCCGTCCCATTTCGCGGATTTCAGAGACACGGGTTCTAACCAACACACCTTTGTCGGTGATCAGCATGATTTCGTCATCCGTATGGACCAAAGTCGCAGCGACGACTTTGCCGTTGCGCTCGGATTGCTGGATGGCGATCATGCCCTTGGTGCCGCGTCCGTGGCGGGTGTATTCGGTGATGCTGGTGCGTTTGCCGTAGCCGTTTTGGGTGGCGGTCAGCACGCTTTGTTGCTCATCTTCGGCCACCAGCATGGCAATCACGCTTTGGCCGTCTTCTAGGTTCATACCGCGCACGCCGCGTGCATTGCGACCCATGGGGCGCACATCGTTTTCGTCAAAACGCACGGCTTTGCCACCATCACTGAACAACATCACATCGTGTTGACCATCCGTCAGCGCAGCGCCAATCAAAAAGTCGTTGTCGTCTAAGCCAACCGCAATAATGCCGCCTTTGCGCGGGTTGTTGAATTCGTCCAAAGACGTTTTCTTGACCGTGCCCATGCTGGTCGCCATGAAGACGAATTGGTCGGCTGGGAAGCGGGTTTTTTCACCCGTTAACGGCAAAACGACTGTGATTTTTTCACCTTCTTGCAACGGGAACATGTTGACAATCGGGCGACCACGCGAGCCGCGTGAACCAGCTGGCACTTCCCACACTTTGAGCCAATACAGGCGGCCACGATTGGAAAAGCACAAAATGTAGTCGTGCGTATTGGCAACGAAAAGTTGATCCACCCAATCGTCTTCTTTCGTCGCCGTTGCCTGCTTGCCGCGACCGCCGCGCTTTTGGGCGCGGTATTCAGACAAAGGTTGGCTCTTGATGTAGCCGCTGTGGCTCATGGTCACCACCATGTCGGTCGGGGTGATCAAATCTTCAGTGCTCAAGTCAAACGAGCTGTGTTCCACCAAACTGCGGCGCACGCCCAGCTTGCTTTGGCCAAATTCAAGTTTGATAGCATTCAATTCTTCGCTGATGATGGTCGATACACGGCCTGGCGTTGCCAAGATGTGCAACAAATCGTCAATCTCAGCCATGACTTCTTTGTATTCTGCGACGATTTTGTCTTGCTCTAAACCCGTCAAACGTTGCAGACGCATCTGTAAAATCTCTTGCGCTTGCACCTCTGAGAGTTTGTACAAACCACCCGTTTCTAAGCCAAATTCGCGCTCTAAACCGTCAGGACGGTAGTCGTCAGCGTTGATCACGCCACCGTCTGCACGGGTGCGGGTGAGCATTTCGCGCACCAGTGAGCTGTCCCATGACCGCTCCATGAGCGCCGCTTTCGCTACTGGTGGTGTCGGTGCGTTGCGAATCAAGGCAATGAATTCGTCGATATTTGCCAATGCTACGGCCAAGCCTTCCAACACATGGCCACGTTCGCGGGCTTTGCGCAGCGTGAAAACAGTGCGACGCGTGACCACTTCACGGCGGTGATCCAAGAAGACTTCGAGCAAGTCTTTCAAATTACAAAGTTTTGGCTGGCCGTTCACCAAGGCCACCATGTTGATGCCAAAGGTGTCTTGCAGTTGGGTTTGTTTGTACAGGTTGTTCAATACAACTTCAGGCACTTCGCCGCGTTTCAGTTCAATCACCAAGCGCATGCCTGATTTGTCGGACTCGTCCTGAATGTGCGAAATGCCTTCAATCTTCTTCTCATGCACCAGCTCGGCCATGCGCTCTTGCAGCGTCTTTTTGTTGACCTGATAGGGCAGTTCGTCAACGATGATGGACTGGCGCTGGCCTTTGTCGATGTCTTCAAAATGGCACTTGGCGCGCATCACCACGCGACCACGGCCGGTGCGGTAGCCGTCTTTCACGCCATTGATACCGTAAATAATACCGGCGGTCGGGAAGTCTGGCGCGGGGATGATTTCCATCAACTCGTCGATGCTGGCTTGCGGATTCGCCAGCAAGTGCAAACAAGCGTCGATCACTTCGTTCAGGTTGTGCGGCGGGATGTTGGTCGCCATACCCACGGCAATACCGGATGAGCCATTGACCAAAAGGTTAGGGAAGCGCGCCGGCATGACCAGCGGCTCTGACTCACTGCCGTCGTAGTTGGGGCCGAAATCAACGGTTTCTTTGTCCAAATCCGCCAATAATTCATGGGCGATTTTCGCCATGCGGATTTCGGTATATCGCATCGCCGCAGCGTTGTCGCCGTCCACCGAGCCGAAGTTGCCCTGGCCGTCCACCAGCATATGACGCATAGAAAAGTCTTGCGCCATACGAACGATGGTGTCGTAAACAGCGCTGTCGCCATGCGGGTGGTATTTACCAATCACGTCACCCACGATACGGGCTGACTTTTTGTAGGGCTTGTTGTAGTCGTTGCTCAGCTCATGCATGGCGTACAACACGCGTCTGTGCACAGGCTTCAAGCCGTCACGCGCATCAGGCAGGGCGCGACCCACAATCACGCTCATCGCATAATCGAGATAACTGCGGCGCATTTCCTCTTCAAGGCTGATGGGCAAGGTTTCTTTGGCGAACTGAGTCATGTGCGTTTTGTAGCGTGTAGCCTAAAAGGAATACTTGAAGGAATGGTAATGGTTATCAGTAGCGAGAATCGCGCTTGACTAACCTTTGATTTTAAGCTGGCTTGGGTGTTGCGTGCGAGCAACGGTTAACTATTTTTGCAGTCTTCAGGAACTTATAGTTCAATTTGTGTCAGTTACACCTTTGCGACTGTGGCACAATAACCTTCAGCGGATTGTGTAATGGTACACAGAACGTACAAATTCCGCAGCTTGCTGCAACTCAATTTCTTAGGACTCAAAATGATTAAATTAAACAAAGTCGCAATGCTTATTGCAACAGTCGCTATTGCTGGTTCAGCTTTTGCTAACGGTTCAACAACCAA
>JAYWCQ010000169.1:0-6346 GCA_043780435.1 Polaromonas sp. | reverse complement strand
GGCGACCAACACCGGCGCGGCGATTGTGCTGTCGCAGGCGCTGTGCGCGCACGTGTCTGAGCGTCAAAAAGCGGGTGACACGACAGCCCAAGGCGCTGTCGTGAATTTGCTCGATCAAAAACTCTGGAACCAAAACCCCGATTTTTTCAGCTACACCCTGAGCAAAGCCGCGTTGGAAGCCGCCAACACCATGCTGGCGATGGCGCTTGCGCCCTTGGTTCGTGTCATCGGCGTGGCGCCGGGGCTGACGCTGACCAGCCACATGATCAGCGATGAAAAGTTTCAAGAGCTGCACAAAATATCGCCGCTGGGGCGCTCGTCCACCGCGCAAGATGTGGCGGACGCTGTGCGTTTTGCGCTGGAAAACCGCTCCATCACCGGCACGACCCTGTTGGTGGACGGTGGGCAGCATTTGATGCGGTTTGCGCGCGATTTTTCAATGATGGATGGTAATAAATGACCTCAAATTCTGCAAAAAATACCCAAGGTCAACAGATTCTGACGCTGACCGGCCTGCGGTTTGACGCCAATTTGGGCATTTTGGAGCACGAAAAGCGCGATCCGCAGCCGATCCAGGTCGATGCGGAGTTAAATCAGGGTTTGCAGCCGCTGCTGCCAGGCGATGACGACATCAACCACGTGCTGGATTACCGCAAGGTGCGGCAGATCATCATCAGCGAATGCACGGCGGAGCATGTGAATTTGCTGGAAAGCCTGATCGGCAAACTCAGCCACCGCCTGATGCAGCTGCCCGGCGTGCTGGGCGTGCGGGTGAAAATAGCGAAATTAGAGATATTTGACGACTGCGAAGTGGCGATTCGCATTGAAACGGGGCAGTGGTAGTCCATTTGGCCTAAAAACAAGATTTTTGGAGTAATTTATGAGTGCAGTATGGGTAGATGACGAAGTAGTCGTCGATAAAAAAGCAGAACGTAAAATCGAGCTGGAATCGCAAAAGCTGGAAAAACGCCTGTGCCGCAACGTCGGCCAGGCGATTGTGGACTTCAGCATGATTGAAGCTGGCGACAAGGTGATGGTCTGCGTCTCTGGCGGCAAAGACAGCTACGCGATGCTGGATATTTTGCTCAAAATGCAGCAGCGCGCACCGATTCATTTCGATTTGATCGCTGTGAATCTGGACCAAAAGCAACCCGGTTTCCCCGACCACATCTTGCCCGAGTACCTGAAAAAGCTGGGTGTGCCGTACCACATTGAGAATCAAGACACGTATTCCATCGTCAAACGCGTGATTCCTGAAGGCAAAACCATGTGCAGCTTGTGCAGCCGCCTGCGCCGGGGCATTTTGTACCGCGTGGCGGAAGAGCTGGGCGCGACCAAAATCGCGCTGGGCCACCACCGCGACGACATGCTGCAAACCTTCTTTTTGAACATGTTTTTCGGCGGTCGCCTCAAAGGCATGCCGCCTAAATTGGTCAGCGACTCGGGCAAACACATCGTCATTCGCCCGATGGCGTATGTGAACGAAAAAGACATCGTCCGCTGGGCGGCGCAGCAGCAGTTCCCCATCATCCCTTGCACGCTGTGCGGCAGCCAGCAAAACCTGCAGCGCGTGCAGGTCGGCAACATGCTGCGCGAGTGGCAAACCAAGTACCCAGGGCGGATTGAGAATATGTTCAGCGCTTTGCAAAACGTCGTGCCGTCGCATTTGATGGATGGCAGCAAGTTTGATTTCAAAGGCTTGAAAGCGACCGGCGTGGCTGACCCTGAGGGCGACAAAGCGTTTGATGCGGATGAGTTTCCGGCTGCTGCAGCCAACTTTCCTGCCAGCTTGCAAGTCGTTCAGCTATGAGCATGGGCATAAACATGATTGAACCCACGCGTATTTTGGCGATTCGCCACGGTGAAACCGCTTGGAATGTGGATGTTCGCATCCAAGGCTATACCGATATTGCTTTGAACGCGCGGGGCCGTGAGCAAGCGCTGAGATTGGGCGCGGCAGTCGGCAGAAGCCATTCGGGCGAGCCCGTTCACGCCATCTACAGCAGTGATTTGAGCAGAGCGTTTGACACCGCCCAAGCGGTTGCCAGCCACACGGGCTTAACTGTTAAACCCGATGTTGGTTTGCGCGAACGCACCTTTGGCATTTTTGAAGGCCACACCTTTGACGAGGTGATGCAAACACGCCCTGAAGACGCGAAACGCTGGCGCTTGCGCGAACCCGACTATTGCCCCGAGGGCGGCGAATCCTTGAGCCAATTTCGGACGCGAATTTTGAACTGCGTTGAAGCCTTGGCCATTCGACACCCGGGCGAGCAAATCGCCGTGGTCGCGCATGGCGGGGTGATGGATGTGCTGTACCGCGCCGCCACCGGCCAAGATATTCAAACCCCGCGCACCTGGGCGCTGGGCAATGCGGTGATCAACCGCTTGCTGTGGACGCCCGCTGGCTTCACCCTGGTGGGGTGGAACGATACGGCACATCTTGACGATGAAGCCTTGACGGAAACACATTCATAAACATTGAATACGAACAAAGAGAAGAAAACATGCTCTGGATCAAAGCCCTGCACATCGTCTTCGTCGCCAGCTGGTTTGCTGGTTTGTTTTATTTGCCACGCATTTTTGTGAATTTGGCGCTGGTGCCTGCAGATTCAGCCGCTGAGCGTGCGCGCTTGCTGTTGATGGCACGTAAGTTGTACCGTTTCACCACCATTTTGGCAGTGCCTGCCTTGGCGTTTGGATTTTTGCTCTGGTTGTATTACGGTATAGGCAAAGGCCCTGCCGGATCAGGAAACGCTTGGATGCATGCCAAGCTGGCGATCGTTTTATTGGTGATTGGCTACCACCACAGCTGTGGTAGTTTGCTGAAAAAGTTTGAAAAAAATGCACCTACCCGTAGCCACGTTTGGTATCGCTGGTACAACGAAGTGCCGGTCATCTTGCTGCTCGTCGCCGTGATTTTGGTCGTTGTGAAGCCGTTTTAATCACGACTAAACATGCCAAGCAACCTTAAAACCGCGGCTTGGCCTTTGACACTGGTCTACGTTGCCTTGGTGGTTTACGCCAGTTTGTACCCGTTTGACACTTGGCGCAACCAAGGTATCTTGCCTTGGGCTTACCTCACGCAGCCGCTGCCCAAGTATTGGACAGGGTTTGACGTGGCTATCAACATCGCCGGCTACGCCCCCTTGGGGTTTTTGGGTGTATTGACGGCGCTGCGCACGGGGCACGGCAAATTTGCCGTCTTGGGCGTCACCCTGCTGGTGTTCACGCTGTCCATGTGTTTGGAGGGGTTGCAAAACTATTTGCCATCGCGCGTGCCGTCCAATGTCGATTTATGGCTCAACGCTTTGGGTGGCTTTGTAGGCGGACTCAGCGCTTGGGTGCTTGAAAAAATGGGCGCGATCGACCGCTGGAGCCATTTCCGTCGTACTTGGTTTGTGCCACAAGCGCGTGGTGGCTTGGTACTGCTGGCATTGTGGCCGATTGCGGTGGTTTTCCCCGCTGCCGTGCCTTTGGGTTTGGGACAAGTGCTCGAACGGGTTGAAACCGCTTTGGGCGAAGCTTTGTCTGATACGCCGTTTTTAGAGTGGCTGCCGATGCGCACCATCGAACTGCAGCCGTTGTTACCCGGCGCAGAGCTGTTGTGCGTCTTGCTGGGCGCGTTGATACCCGTGTTGTTGGCATACTCAATTTTGCGTACGACAGTTCAGCGGGTTGTATTTTTAATGGCAGTCCAGGCAATTTCTATGCTGGTTTCAACCATTTCTGCAGGATTAAGCTATGGCCCGGCGCATGCGATGGCGTGGTTGACGTTGCCGGTTCAACTGGGCTTGATGGGCGCAGCTGTGGCGGGGGCGTTGTGCCTGTTGTTGTCAGCCAGAAGCTGTATCGCCGTGCTGCTGCTGGCACTGGTGGCACAGCTGTTCATGCTCAACTTGGCCCCCGCCAGCCCGTATTTCGCGCAAACCCTGCAAACCTGGGAGCAGGGGCGTTTCATCCGCTTTCATGGCGTGGTGCAGTGGCTGGGTTGGTTGTGGCCATTTGTGGCTGTGGCGTATGTGATGGGGCGAATTTCGAAACCAAATGTCAATTGACGCTCAATTTAAGCTGAGAAGCCTCTAGCGGTAACTAAAATACAGCATGCTTGACAATAATTCCCTCTCTACCATTCCCCCAGCGCCTGCTGACAAACCGTACTACGAACGGCATATCTTTTTTTGCGTCAATGAGCGCAAAAACGGCGAAGACAGCTGCTCCCAACACCACGCCAGCGAAGGCTTTGACCACTGTAAAAAGCTGGTCAAACAAGCCGGTTTGATGGGCAAAGGCAGCGTTCGCGTCAACAGCGCCAGCTGCCTTGACCGCTGCGCTGGCGGCCCGGTCGCGGTGGTTTACCCCGAAGGCGTTTGGTACAGTTTTGTCGACAACCACGACATTGAAGACATTGTCGAATCGCACCTGAAAAACGGCAAAGTGGTCGAACGGCTGGTTTTGCCTGCAAGCATTGGCCGTTAAACCGATATAACCTGTTGATTTTGTTGAATTATTTGTCTGGAAAGCCATAAAATGGACTTCCGGGCTTTTTTGCAGGCAAAACAGCATATAGCCGGCGTATTATTTGCCTAAGATGCTATTAAATATATAGCAAAAATGACATTCTTATTGTATGAAAAATTTACTCAAAACCACACTTATTAGCCTTTGCTTGTTTGCAGGCTTGTCTGCGCAGGCGCAAATGCCGACATCAGTCATTGCACCGCCCGAAGTTGCCGCCAAGTCGTATTTGCTTGTTGATGTCACTGCGAATCAAATTTTGGCCGCTAGAAACGTCGATTCACCCATCGAGCCCGCCTCGTTGACCAAGCTGATGACGGCGTATTTGGTGTTTGACGCGCTCAAAGCGAAGAAAATCGACTTGAAACAGACCCTGCCCGTCAGCATCCGCGCCTGGAAAATGCCTGGTTCACGCATGTTTATCGACCCCACCATGCAAGTGCCGGTGGAAGATCTCATCAAAGGCATGATTGTGCAATCTGGCAATGACGCCACCGTCGCCTTGGCTGAAGGCGTGGGTGGCAATCTCGAGCGTTTTGTGCAGCTCATGAACGACCAAGCCAAGGTGCTGGGGCTGAAAAACACCGGCTACAAAAACCCAGAAGGCTTGACCGAGGCCGGCCACACCACCACCGCACGTGATTTAAGCGTGTTGGCCACCCGTTTGATGCGCGACTTCCCCGAATACATGCCCTACTACGCCATCAAAAAATACCGCTACCAAGGCACCCCCACCTCGAACGACAGCAATCGAAATCTGTTGCTTTTTCGCGACCCCACGGTGGACGGCTTGAAAACGGGGCACACCGAAGCTGCCGGATATTGTCTGATTGCGACCGCCAAACGCGACTTTGTAGGCCTAGGGGCTGGCAATACCGTGGGTAGCAGGCGCTTGCTCGCTCTCGTTTTGGGCGCAGCCAGTGAAAATGACCGTGCCAACGAGGCGCAAAAACTCCTCAACTGGGGATACACCGCCTTTGAAGCCGTCAAATTGTTTGACGCAGGCCAAGCGGTCGTTACCCCTAAGGTCTGGAAAGGGACAGAAAACACCGTCAAGCTTGGCCGACCAGAGTCCATCGTGGTGGCCGTTCCCGCAGGCAGCGCGGCGCGCTTGAAAACCAGTATTGCTAGAGCCGATCCGCTGATAGCGCCCTTGGCAAAAGGCCAACAAGTCGCCGTTTTGAAAATCTCACTTGACGACCAAGCCATGCTGGATGTACCACTTTTGGCGCTAGATGCGGTGGCGCAAGCCGGGTTTTTGGGGCGCGCTTGGGATGCGTTACGGCTGTGGATTAAGTGAATAAATAATTAACGAAAAGCAGCTCTAAGAATAAATTCTCCTTAAAAGTACGCGGTAAATAAGGTGAATATTACCAATGTATGCATAAAAATTTCATTTTATGACCCTTGGTATTGCTTTCTTGCAAACAATAGGTAACATAATTGTGACATGTGATCGCATGGATGTTACATAAACAAAGGAGCTAAGCTGTGGATACAAAACAAAATTACCTGAACATTAATTTGAAGGGTGGCCGCATCATCAAGATTGGTGGTATCACGGCTAGCTTGGCGCCGATGGCGCTTGCTATCGCTTTGTTGACTGGGGCTGGAATCGCGCAAGCTCAACTGTCGGGCGTTATTAAGAGCAGCCCCACCACCACCACCAACGCCAATGTGAAATATGGTGACACCGTTTACTATGATACCCTGACGGGTACTCTTGGCAATATAACCACTGGTACGCTGTCAGCGGGTAACACCACGACAGGAACGCTGAATGCCGGTAACACCACCTTGGCCAACACGACCACTGGTACGCTGTCAG
>JAYWCQ010000168.1:0-8876 GCA_043780435.1 Polaromonas sp. | reverse complement strand
AGGGATTAAGTTGGTAACTTTCTTAACCACTTGGCGGTGATCGACCCCAATCATGGTGGGCACGTCATGCCCCATGGCGTTCATGGTGTGGTGCGATTTGTGGCAATGGAAAGCCCAGTCGCCTTCTTCATCGGCCAAAAACTCAAACTGCCGCATTTGCCCGACAGCAATATCCGTCGTCACCTCTGGCCAGCGGGCGCTTTTTGGGATGGGACCGCCGTCTGTTCCCGTAACCTCAAACTCGTGACCATGGATATGAATCGGGTGGTTCGTCATCGTCAGGTTGCCGATGCGGATGCGCACCTTGTCGTTGTGGCGCACATTGAGCGAGTCAATGCCGGGGAAGATACGGCTGTTCCAGCTCCATAAATTGAAGTCCGTCATCGTCATGATTTTTGGCGTATAAGCGCCTGGGTCGATGTCGTAGGCGTTGAGCAGGAAGCAAAAATCGCGGTCAACCTCGCTGATGTTTGGGTGCTTGGCTTTGGGGTGGGTGATCCAAAAGCCCATCATACCCATCGCCATTTGCACCATCTCATCGGCATGCGGGTGGTACATGAAGGTGCCCGGGCGGCGTGCTACAAACTCGTAGACAAAAGTTTTACCCGGCTGAATACCCGGCTGGTTCAAGCCTGTGACGCCATCCATGCCATTGGGCAGGCGCTGGCCGTGCCAATGAATACTGGTGTGTTCGGGTAACTTATTGGTGACGTAGATGCGTACGCGGTCACCTTCTACCACCTCAATCGTCGGGCCCGGGGACTGGCCGTTGTAGCCCCATAAGTGCGCTTTGAAGCCAGGTGCCATCTCGCGCACCACGGGTTCGGCGACGAGGTGGAATTCCTTGACGCCCTGGTTCATACGCCACGGTAGTGTCCAGCCGTTCAGGGTGACGACGGGGTTATAGGGGCGGCCGGTTTGCGGAACCAGCGGCGGCATGGTGTCTGGCTTGGTTTGCATCATTGGCTCAGGAATAGCGGCGAGGGCGACTTTGCTAACGGCTGTTGCTGTGACGGCAGCGGCAAACATGCCTGCACCACCCAGAAAATTGCGTCTGGTGTTTGCTGGATTCTGAGCCGCAAGCGACTCAGTCTTGGGTGATTTGTTAAATAGGTTCATGTTGGTTTTGATTTTTATAGGGTACTTTTATGGGGTGTTCTTTTCGGTTGAATCAGTGCCCAGGCGCATCGCCACCTGATGTAGAGCCGGCGGCCATCGCAGGAGCAGACATCGGTTTGCCCAACAGTGTGGCTTGCAGGGCGGCATCTGTCTGCCAAAACTGTTGCTGCGCAGCGATGGCAGCTTTGACGGTGTTGATCTGGGCGCGGTGGTCGGCCAGCAGCTCAAACACACCAATGAACATGCCGTTGTAGCGTAAACCGTTTTCTTCAGCGATGACTTTGCTGAGTGGCAAGATTTCGTCACGGTATTGACGCGACGCATCATAGGCCGTGCGGTAGGCTGAATAGCTTCCCCTTAGGTCTGAGCCAGCACCGATGACGGTTGCTTCCATGCGGTTGGCGGCAGCCAAAGTCGCCGCATTCATGCTGGCGCGTTGCTCATCGCCCCAGTCAAAAATAGGCAAACGAATGCTCAGTTCATAGCCTTTGCTGGTCTGCGACGTGCCTTCGTGTGTGTCTTTGACCGTGTTGCGTATGACACCCAGTTCAACATCCGTCAAACTGGTCAGCAAGTTTAAACCCTGCGATTTGCTTGCTGCATCAAGCTGTGATTGCGCCATGCGTACATCCAAGCGTTGCGTCGTCAGCGCTTTGCTGACGGCTTCAGGGCTCATGAAGGATTTGGGTAGATCGGGTAAGCGCTCTGGCAACGTCAATGTGCTGATTTGTGCATCCTTGAGTCCTAAGAACCGGATCAAGGCTTCGCGGGTGGCAGTGGCTGTGTGTTGGCTTGCCAGCAATTGTAGGGAAGCGTCTGCATAAAAAGCCTGCTGGCGTACGCGCTGCAAGCGGTTGAAATTACCCACACTTTGCATGCGCTTGGCCAATTCTGCGCTGGCCTGAGCAGACTCGTAGACCAGTTTTGAATACGTGGCAGATTCGTTGGCAGCAACTGCCGCAACCCAAGCCATGCGTACTTGTGATATCAAGCCCACCACGTCAGCCGTCATTTGCAACTCTGTTTGTGCCATGCGAGCGGTGGCTATTTTGTTGCGCTGTGGCAAGGTGATTAAATCAAGCAAGCCAAAGGCCAAGATGCGACCCAATTCCAACTCGTCCAAAGACCGAACACGCTCTAAACTCAGTATCGGGTTGGCAATGCGTCCACCCTGTGCGGCTTGTGCCATGTCGCCCCAACGCTCAGCCAGCAGGGTTTGCAGGGCAGGGCTGTTGATGATGGCCAGTTGCACGGCTGCTTGCTGGCTCAATGGTGATTTGAGCAACTCTGCAACTTGATTATCACGTGTTGTTTTAGCCGTCACCGTACGCAGCAATTGTGCTGAAGCACCAGATGCCGATTTGGTTTCACCATTGGTGCGGTCTATGGCTTGGTCAATGTTGACCGTGGCGCAACCGCTTAAAACAGCGACGGCAGCGATTGATATCAGTGTTTTTGAGGGCTTAAAAGTCATTAAATAGCGCATCATTTCTGTTGCCCTGCTTGAGGTTCAGAAGTCATTGCCTTGGGCAAAGTTACAGAGTTTTGTGATGGGGTTGGTGTGTTTTCTGGTTGCTGTGCCTCTTTGGCATAGGCGCGCCAGCCCCCAATTTGGCCAACTTTGTCGTTTGCCGCTTTCCACGATGTGATTTTCTCGTCAACGAATGGCTGGTAATCAGCCACTGGCGATGTGTAACTGACGATGGTTTGCGCCGAGACTGTGCCCAAAAGCAGGCAAAAAATAGCCGTGAAAGGTATAAAAAATGAGTTTTTCAACGATCTCTCCAAAAAATTTAGACGTTTGGACAGGAGAAATCCTGCCAAAAATGACTAAACCCAAGACTTCGCGTGAGCTGCCAGCTCAAAATGAGCCTAAGTACAGACGGAATTTGGGCTGGGAGACTACAGAATCGGTGGTTTTTGACCGAGCGCCAAGCTGGCGCTGGTATATGAATGCGCTTGCACCAAGGGCTGAGCGTAATGGATTTTGTCAAAACTGTGTATTTCAACAGTGGTTGCCATGCCTGTTGCATGGCAGGCTTGGCAATAGTTACAAGATGGCTTGGCTGTAGTAAGCTCGGTGCCCTTTGTTTTGTGCATATCGCAATCTGACACGCTGTTTTCGAGAGGTGAATCGGCTGCAGCCAGCGTATTTATTGGCTGTTTAGCTATCATATTCATGGTAGCCATTTCGGTCGCCATGGCCTCACCCATCCAGCCACGCAATGGCAGCAGGGCAATCATGAGGATGAATATGAAACGGCGCATCTGGCTATGATAATACATTTCAGAAAAAGTTCAAACGGCGAATGTTATGTTTTTAATTCAAGTCTTGCATGCTGAATAACAGACCAACCGCCCCAAATCGCCAAACCAGCCATCCCTGCAGCAACTGCTAAATCTGGCCAAGCAGAACCTGTACCCAACACACCCAAAGCGGCCAGCATGACAGCAATGTTGCCAAAAGCATCGTTGCGCGAGCACAGCCAGACACTGCGCATATTGGCATCACCCGTGCGGTAGTTGTACAAAAGCAGGGCGACGGTGATATTGGCGGTTAGTGCTAAAAAACCGATCACACCCATCGTGCCAGCTTCGGGTACGGCGTCAGTTTGTGCGACCCAGATGGCGCGTGCCAAAACGAACAAACCAAAGCCCAACATGCAAGCACCTTTGAGTAGAGCAGCCTTAGATCGCCAAGCCATCGCCATCGTGAGCACCGCCAAAGAGACACCGTAGTTGGCTGCATCACCTAAAAAATCAATCGCATCGGCTAGTAAAGACACAGAGCCTGAGCGAAAGCCCGCACCTAGCTCGATGGCAAACATCGCTGCATTCACAACGAGTGCAAACCACAAAATCTTGCGGTATTTGGGGTCTCGCGCAGCTCTCGAGCTGTCGTGGTCGTGGTCTGCTGACATTATTTTCCCGTCGAATCAAATACTTGTTGTACGCGCTGCAGCATCTCATCAGCTTCCATGTAGCCGTTGGATACCAGTTGTGCTTCACCGTTTACCACGGCTATGAGTGCTGGAAAGCCACGAATGCCCCATTGCTGCACCATCGCAAAGTCGTTGCGCGTTTGCGTTTTGATGCTGTCACTTTCAAAAGCTTCAATAAACCCACTGCTTGAAAACTCGACATCACCGAGTATTTTTGAATCAACCAACTCTTGCCAAACGTCTGCCAGTACCGATGTTTGCGTGATGTCACGACCCATGGCATAAAACGCATGCTGAATAGCGTGGTACATCGCTAGCGTGTGCTCAGCCGCATGGGCGCGGATGGTGACGACGGCGCGGCAGGCGGGCTCGGTATCGTAAATAAAGCCTTCGCGGTCAAACTGGCCTGTGCCAAAGGGTTTACCTGAGCGTTTGGTTACTTCACTCCAGTGGTGGTGCAGTGTCGATTTCAGCGTTTCGGGCATGACTTCTTGGTTAAAAGCGCGCAGCCCACCAAGCACCACAGCAAGCGGCACACCTGGCAGTTGTTCCAAGAGCTGGTGCAAAGGCACACCAAAGCCGTAACACCACGAGCACATGGGGTCGCCTACATAAACGAGAGAGTTTTCAGTCATAACAATGTTGTTTTCATAAGAATATTAATTATTGAATCAAATCATGGGTTACTTTACCGGCTCAGTTGCAACGAGTAAATTACCTTGACGTAAGCGTGAGGGGCTCAGCGCACCAGCAGAGTCTAATATCGGGTAAGCAATGGAGCAAATGTGCGAATTGATGCGTTTCAGCTCACTGATCAAATCTAAATGCAGGCCGCTGGTTTCAATGCTCTGCACGGTGTTGTCTGCCAGTCGTTCTAAGTGCGTCTCTGAATAGGTGCGCTCTAAATCACGAAAACGGACTTTTTCTTCTAACAACCGCTTTGCATCTCGCACATCACCGTTGAGAAAAACGCTCATGCTGAGCCGCAGGTTGTCGATCAATCGCGCGTGCAACTCACAAATCTCTGCCATCCCAGCATCAGAGAAATTGCGCCCGCGTTTGATTTTTTTGTCCTCTATGTCCAAGAGAACACGTTCAATGATGTCGCCAATCTGTTCCATGTTGATGGTGAAGCTGATGATGTCAGTCCAGCGGCGGCTTTCGTTTTCTGCCAGGGCTTCACGCGATATTTTGGTCAAGTAGTATTTGATGGCGGAATACAGTTCGTCAACCGTGTCGTCCAAGCTGCGCAAGTTTTTTGCCAATTCGATATCGTTGTTTTTGATGACGGTGAGTGTGCCGCGCAGCATCGTTTCAACCACATCGGCCTGGTGCAACGCCTCGCGTGCGGCGCATGAAATGGCCAATGAGGGTGTTGTCAACGCCGAAGGGTCTAGATGGCGTGGACGTGTCAAAGCGTTGTCAATAGTGGGGGGCAAGATTTTTACGACTCGGCGCGCCATCACCCCAGTGAAGCCAATAAATACCAAGGCGACCAAGACATTGAAGGCCAAGTGAAAGACGACAACTTGTGTCGCCGCTCCCGTAACTACGGAACTGGTGTACTTTAGCCACAGCACCGTGAAAGGTGCAACAGCCAAAATGCCCAGCACTTTGAAGAGTAAATTACCCAGTGGTACTTGCCGCACAGTTACCGCCGCATTGAGCGTGGTGAACACCGCCAGCAAGCCGCTGCCTAAGTTGGCGCCAAGAACCAAACCAAACGCTACTTCCATCGGGATAACTTGAGAAGCCGCCAAAGTCGCAACCAACAACACGGTTGCCAAGCTGGAGTAAGCCAAGCATGCAATGATGGCGCCAACGCTGACCTCTAGCATCAAGTCGCTGCTGAGTGATTTCAAAGCCAGTTGCACGATGGGGGATTGCGTGAGTATGCGGGTAGATTCGCTGATCAAACTAAGCGCAAGCAGCATCAAGCCAAGACCAATCAAGATGCGTCCAGTTCGCCCAACATTGGTGTTTTTACTGGCTATAAATAGCAACACGCCCACGAATATAAACAAGGGCGACATCCAGCTCAGGTCGAAATGAAACACAACCGCCATCAAGCTGGTACCCACATCCGCACCTAGCATGACGGCGAGTGCCGCCGTCAGCGTCACCAAGCCTTGCCCCACAAATGCAGCGACGATCAGCGCTGTCGCCGTGCTGGACTGCACCACCGCTGACACACCTACGCCTGCCAGTGCCGCCGTTGCCCGGTTGCCGGTTGCCTGCGCCAAGATGCGTCGAAGATTGGCACCAAACACGCGCAAAATGCCGGTGCGCACCAAATGCGTACCCCAAACCAATAACGCTATCGCAGCGAGCAAATTTAATAAATGTTTCATCGAACTCCAAATCTGTCTATCATCATAACGAAGTAATGCAGACGCTGAACGCACCCATGTCGCGTCACGTAGGTGACGAATTACGGGTATGTCATAAGCAGTAATCTCGAAAAAATGATTTATTAGGTTTAAGCTGTGCGCAACGTCTAAAAGCAGAACGAGGCAATATGTTGACAAAGAATAAATTTTGGCCAAAACGCGTACCACGAACAGTCACGCCGCCAGAAACACCTTTGTGGGATAACTTGGCGATCAGTGCCAAACGCTATCCCAACAAAGCGGCATTGGTGTTTTTTGGGACAACCATTACGTATGCAGAACTGCTGCAAAAAGCAGAGCGATTGGCTGCCTATTTATGCCGACTAGGTGTCAAAAAAGGCGACAGAGTGGTGCTGAATATGCAAAATTGCCCGCAACTCATCATTGCGCACTGGGCAATTTTGCGAGCCAATGCGGTCGTGGTTCCTGTGAACCCGATGAACCGCGCGGAAGAGTTGAAACACTACATCACCGACCCTGATGCCAAAGTCGCTATCACGACGGGTGATTTGGCGGCCGAGCTGGCACTTGCAAACCATGCATTGGCACCTGATTTACGGTTAAATCACCTTATCGTCACACAATTTACTGACGCATTTGATGCGAGTGTTGATGGCGAAGATGCACCACCTGCCGCTTGGCGGGATTGGCTGTTGACGCGACATCCACTACCCAGCTTGGATGGCGTAGCGGTACATGATTGGTGCGAAGCTGTCGCATGTCAAGACAATCCACCGGAGCTGACAGTCAAACCCGCCGACTTGGCCATCTTGCCTTATACCAGTGGCACCACGGGCTTGCCCAAAGGCTGCATGCACACGCAAGCCAGCATCATGCACAACGCCATTGCTGCCAATTTATGGGGCAATGGTTCTGCTGAAGGCGTGAGCCTGGTTGTCGTTCCCATGTTTCATATCACTGGTATGGTCAGTGTGATGCACTCGGCGATTTACATTGGCGCAACCTTGATTTTGATGCCGCGCTGGGACCGGGATTTGGCGGGTCGCTTGATTTCACGCTACCAAGTGACGCATTGGACAAATATTCCCACCATGGTGATTGATTTGATGGGAAGCCCGAATTTTGAAAAATATGACTTAAACAGCCTCGTTCACATCGGCGGTGGCGGCGCAGCCATGCCGCAAGCTGTGGCCCAGCGTTTGTTTGACCAATTTGGCTTGCGGTATGTGGAAGGTTATGGTTTAACGGAAACCGCCGCACCGTCACACAGCAACCCGCCTGATGCGCCCAAGCAGCAATGTTTAGGCATCGCATTCATGGGGGTTGATGCGCGTGTGATCGATCCTGAATCCTTGGTTGAAATGCCGCAAGGTGAAGCAGGTGAAATCATCATGCATGGCCCACAAATATTCTCAGGGTACTGGAAACGCCCTGATGCCACAACAGCAGCGTTTATTGACATAGAAGGGAAAAGTTTTTTCCGCTCGGGCGATTTAGGACGCATTGACGAAGATGGCTATTTCTTCCTCACCGACAGGCTCAAACGCATGATCAACGCCAGTGGCTTCAAGGTCTGGCCGGCAGAGGTTGAAGCTTTGATGTTTCGCCACCCCGCGATTCAAGAAGCCTGCATCATCAGCACACAAGATGCGTACCGCGGTGAATCCGTCAAAGCAGTCGTCGTTTTGCGTGCCACACACAAAGCCACCACGGAACAGGACATCATTGACTGGTGTCGTGACAACATGGCCGTTTATAAAATGCCGCGCCTGGTGCAATTCGTCGATGCACTGCCGAAAAGCGGCAGCGGAAAAGTGATGTGGCGACTGCTGCAAGAAACAGAAAAAGTTGCAGGCGATAAAATCTAAGTCTATTTTTTTTAAGGATGTTGAACATGTTTGAAACCGTCATCGCTGGCAGTTTGCCAAAACCGTCTTGGCTCTCTGAGACGCAAAAACTATGGCCACAGTGGAAAGCTGAAGGCGAGGAACTGGCGCAGGCCAAGGTTGATGCAACATTGCTGTGGATCAAAGCACAGGAAGATGCGGGTTTGGACATCATTGGCGATGGCGAACAATCGCGTCAGCACTTTGTGCATGGTTTTTTGGAGCAAGTCGAAGGCATTGATTTTGAACACAAAGTGACCATGGGCATTCGCAACAACCGCTACGACGCGCAAGTGCCGCAAGTGGTTGCGCCGCTGCGTTTGAAGGGTCGCGTGCATGAGGTTGAGGCTGGCATTTTGCGAACGCACACCAAGAAAAAAATCAAATTCACCCTGCCTGGCCCCATGACGATTGTGGATACCGTGGCGGATAAGTTTTATGGCGACAAAGTCAAAATGGCCATGGCATTTGCTGATTTATTGAACCAAGAAGCGCGTGCGCTGCAGGCACAGGGCGTCGATATTATTCAGTTTGATGAGCCCGCTTTTAACGTCTACATGCAAGACGCCGCTGATTGG
>JAYWCQ010000167.1:0-4137 GCA_043780435.1 Polaromonas sp. | reverse complement strand
GCTTGGAAGCGTGGCCGAGCGGTTGAAGGCACCGGTCTTGAAAACCGGCGACGGAGTGATCTGTTCGTGAGTTCGAATCTCACCGCTTCCGCCATATTTGTTGGAAGCCATGAGCATGATGAAAATCGTTATTTCAATCGCAACGACTTTGATATCTGCCACAGTGTTGGTGGCATGTAATGGTAGCACCGGCAACAATGACGGTACAGGAACAGTAGCTAAGGCGGTGTGTACAAGTTCAGCTAACTGGAATGCGTTAGGTTTAGCCTCTTCTTTATCGCAAGTGCGTGGCGTACTCGGACAACCAACTGAAGTTGTCGTCACCACAAATTCAACAATTTACACATACGACAATTGCCGAGGTTTTGTTACGGCTGTAGATGCAACTACTGGTGCGACTACAGGAACTGATGTCGGAGGTAATGTTGTTTGGACAGCTACAAACGGCGTAACGCAAATTAATAGCCCTAAGCGCATTACAGAGGCAATACTTTGCGAGCTCGATTACTACACGCATCCTAAGGGCTCTGCAACAGAAGTTTGCAGAACCCAAGCAAACCCCTTCTAGTTCACAAAAACAATTCCTGCAAATCACTCAAAAAATCAAACCCGCGCTCAGTGGGTTTGATGCTTTTGGGGGTTTGAATTAACAGGTTTTTCTCAATTGCTTGCTGTAAACCAGGCTGCAAAGCCGACAAAGCCAAGCCGGTGCGCTCGAAGAACAGCATCGGATCAAAGCCCTCTTTCAAACGCAGCGCGTTGAGCATGAACTCAAAAGCCAGTTCTTTGTGTTTGATGTCATCGTCTTGCGTCACCGCATTGCCCAGCAGCGCATTTTGCATGTATAACTTGGGTTCACGGTATCGCACTTGCCGCACTACGCGGTGCGCAAAGCTGAGTTTGCTATGCGCACCTGCTCCTAAGCCCAAATAATCGCCAAATTGCCAATAGTTGAGGTTGTGCCAGCAACGGTGACCGGGTTTGGCGTAGGCGGAGACTTCGTAGCGTTCCAGCCCCGCAGCACCCAACAACTCGGTCAACTTATCCAACATCGCATAGGCCGTGTCTTCTTCGGGCACTTTGGGTGGGAATTTGGCGAAATAGGTGTTGGGTTCTATGGTCAGGTGATAAATCGAGACGTGCGGTGGCGCTAAGGACAAGGCGGTTTGCACGTCGCGCTCTAAATCGGCAATGGTTTGACCGGGCAAGGCGTACATCAGGTCTAAATTGAAGGTATCGAACGACTGCGCGGCCTCTTCGACTGCGGCAAAGGCTTGCGCACTGTCGTGCACGCGGCCTAAAGCCTTCAAATGCGCGTCGTTGAAGCTTTGCACCCCTATGGACAAACGTGTGACGCCAGCGGCTCTGAACGCTTTGAAACGGTCTTTTTCGAACGTGCCGGGGTTAGCTTCCAGGGTGATTTCACAGTCTGCATCTAGTTTCACCCTTGCGCGTATGTCACCTAGCAGCCGGTCAATGGATGCTGGCGAAAACAAGCTGGGCGTGCCGCCGCCTATGAAAATGCTGTGGACGGGACGGCCCCAGATTAACGGAAGAGAAGCCTCTAAATCCGCAACGACGGCATCGATGTAACGCTGCTCCAGTTCGGCAGACAAAGCCCCGTTTGATGAGCCTGCTGCTTGAATCTCATGCGAGTTGAAGTCGCAATACGGGCATTTTTTCAAACACCATGGCAGGTGAATGTACAAAGACAGCGGCGGCAGCGCGGCCAGCTGTAGCAAGCCAGAGCGCATGTAATGGGTGATGTCCTGAGGCCGTTTTGCAGCAGTGGTTTCGGCTGTAGCCTCTTTAGTTGCCAAAACTACGGGAATAACTTTACTCAAAACCAGCTCTCTTGCATCAATGCCAGCATGCGCTGGGCGGCTTTGCCACGGTGGCTGTTGGCGTTTTTCTCAGTATCGCTCAATTGGGCGAAAGTTTTGCCCAAATGCGGGATGTACATCACCGGATCGAAGCCAAAGCCGTTGATGCCTATCGGTTTTTCGGTGATGTCACCGACTGCACGACCGACCGCGATCAGCGGCTCAGGGTCGTCTTTGGACCGCACAGCGACCAAGGTGCTGACCAAGGCGGCACGGCGATTGGTCTCACCATTGAGCTGCTCCAGCAAGGCTTTGACGTTGTTGTCGTCGCCTTTGGCATAGCCAAATTTTGTAGCATAAAAAGCAGTGTCTACACCGGGTAAACCGCCAAAAGCGTCAACACACAGCCCCGCATCGTCGGCAATGGCCGGCAAACCCGTCACAGCGCTGGCATGGCGGGCTTTCGCCAAAGCGTTTTCCACAAAGGTGCGAAATGGCTCTTCTGCCTCGCTGACGCCAAGGCTGGACTGCGGAATCAAGGTCAACGCCAAACCCGCAAACAAAGCTTGTAACTCGGCCAATTTGCCGCGGTTGTTGGATGCAAGGACTAATTTCATCTGCATTTCATCTAAAAGTGCTTTTTTAAAGGTTTTTTTGATCTATAGCCGTCGTATTTATTGCCTATAATGCTATTATTTTTATAGCAATTTTAATGCTTTAACTTAAGATTTCAGTGCATTTTGTTGCATGTTGATCAAATCAACAATGCCGTTTTCTGCCAATTGCAGCAACGCATCCATCTCTTTGCGGGAAAACGCGACGCCTTCTGCCGTGCCTTGCACCTCGATGAAATGGCCGGCACTGGTCATGACCACGTTCATATCGGTGTCGCAGGCCGAATCTTCCGTGTATTCCAAATCGAGCAATGGCGTGCCTTGCACAATACCGACGGAAATCGCGGCGACAGCTTGGTGAATCGGCGACTCAATCAGTTTGCCTGAAGCAATCAAGCCATTCACCGCATCTTGCGCGGCAACGAAAGCGCCTGTGATGCTGGCGGTACGGGTGCCGCCATCGGCCTGAATCACGTCGCAATCCAAGTGAATCGTGCGTTCGCCCAGCTTTTTCAGGTCAAATACGGCGCGCAAAGAGCGGCCAATCAGGCGTTGAATCTCTTGCGTTCTGCCACTTTGTTTGCCGCGTGCAGCTTCGCGGTCGCTACGGGTGTGGGTGGCGCGGGGCAACATGCCGTATTCCGCCGTGACCCAGCCTTCGCCGCTGCCGCGTTTGTGGGGTGGCACTTTTTCTTCGACCGAGGCGTTGCACAGCACTTTGGTGTTACCAAATTCGATCAACACGGAGCCTTCGGCGTAGTTGGTGTAGTTACGCGTGATGCGGACGGGGCGCAATTCGTGGGTTTGGCGGTTGCTGCTACGTACAAAACTGGCTGAGCTTGCTGAACCTGATAGTGGGGCGGTCATTTTGGTTACTTTCGGGGTGTTTTTATGAAATTCAGCTAGTGATTATCCCTGCTCTGACTGAAGCTCACCCATTTTTGGGTGTTTTCGCAGGCTAGACGGCTGCTTAATTGCTGGCTTGGTAGTTGGCCAATGCAGTTTGCAATTCAAACACAGATTGTGGCCTTGCCATGGGGTCTAGCGCCATGCACCACTCGACGACCTCAATCAACTTGTCCGAGTAGCTGGTGCCTCTGCGCATGAGTAGTACTGGCACGGGATCCTTATCGCGGCGTTTGACAACTTCTGGCGGTGGGTAGCCCAGCATCATGGAGTAGATGCAAGCGCCAATCGCATACATATCGGTCCACGGGCCCAACGGGCTGTCACGCTTGTACATCTCAGGCGCGGCAAAACCAGGGGTGTACATGGGCTGGGTGAAATCACCGTCTTTGTTCAACACCTCGCGTGCTGCGCCAAAATCGATCAACACCGCTGAGTCGTCATCCGTGACAAACAAATTTGCTGGCTTGATGTCCAAATGCAACATTTTGTTTTGATGCACCACACGTAAACCTTGCAGGATTTCATCAAAAATACTGCGGATCGTCGATTCGCTAAACGCTTTGCCAGCGGTAATTTGTCGCCCAGCCATGATGAAGTCTTGCAAAGTCGCGCCCTGCAAGTAGTTCATCACCAAATAAACCGTTTCGTTTTGCCTGAAAAAATTCAACACACTTACCACGGAGGGGTGCGATATTTGCGCCAGCGAACGACCTTCTTCAAAAAAGCTTTTCAAACCCAATCGGTACAGCGACAATTTATCGGGCAAAACTTGGGGCGCCAATTGCCCTTCA
>JAYWCQ010000166.1:0-5430 GCA_043780435.1 Polaromonas sp. | reverse complement strand
AAGTCACGAATCCAAATTGTTGCATTTCTTTTAGATAGAAGATTTGTTGTGTCGAAGGCTTTTGTTAAATAACCAATATCATTCGTCATTTGATCTATCGTTTTTTCTGCTAATCTTCTAGATATCTGGTAATTTTTCCACCCTGGTACAAGTGCACTTAGAGCTTTCTTTTTTCCTGTTGCAATTAATTTAAATTCGACCGATTTGTATGGATTTTCATCTAATCGAATTTCATTTTCCCTATCTTCGATTATTTCTTCCACCGTTGTTGAGCTTATGTCTTTGCGTATCAAGTTCGAATAAAGGTCTAAAGCCTCTGCAACAATTGGATCAGGAGCTTCATGTCGTGCTCGGAGAATTTCAGCCTTCCAACCGAGGACAAACGCACTCGCTCTGTGCTCCGCAGTACTTAAATTGCCTGTTTTGGTGCTTCTGCTGAACTTCGTTTTACCTAAGATGTATCGAACGTCTTTCGGTACAAATAGCACAGCAAAATAGGTTTTGTAGCGAAGTTCTAAGTGCGTAGGTCTGTGAGCTTTTCGCATCATAAAAAGTGTTATATCAACAATGAAGCTGATATATTATCACGACTTTCACCTCATGTTTTCACCTCATGTTGTGATGAAGTGCTAATTAAATACGGCGTATCAATGACTTATATTGATTTGGCGGAATGTCCCGCCTTCTCCGCCAGTGTTGCACTGGGAGCTTCCAAAAAAAAGCCCAAGAATGTCAAAGTTCTTGGGCTTTTTCGTTGACAGTATGCCCTGTGTTGTATTCGCCCAGCGCCTTTTATTTGGCCGGCACAATCACAATGGCACCGCCGGAGGTGGCTCCTGTGGCTCCTGTGGCACCGGTATTACCTGTTGCACCAGTATATCCAGTCGCACCAGTATCACCAGTTGCCCCTTGCGGCCCCGTCGCACCTCCGAAAGAAATACATCCACCCAGAGCCAGCGTCGCCGCTGCCACGACCAATAGTTTCGAATATGTCATGATAATTCTCCCTTTTTAAATATGCAGAACTACTTACCTCGGGTGAGTAGCCATCCAGAATTGATCAGTTCCTGGCGACAAAGATCAGCGTCGGATGATCAAGCCATCGCTATTGCATAGCTTAGCCAAGCAACTCGAGCCCAACAGTGCGCTATCGCACAGTGCAGGTTTTTTGAGTGCACTACTATCAAATCTTTAATTCAATATGGAGTCAAACATGAAGCTATTGAAACTTGAAAGTGCCGCTCGAAACTTGTCGCTTTCGTTGCTTGTCGCGGCATCTGCGATTGCTTTGCCAGCTTTGGCGCAGATTAATCTCAATATCAGAGTCGCCCCTCCAGCGCAAAGGGTCGAAGTCATGCCAGTTACGCCACGCGGTTACGTGTGGGTGCCGGGTCATTGGGCTTGGCACAATGACAGGTATATCTGGGTTCGTGGACGCAATGTCGTGCAACGCGTGGGTTATATATGGGCGCCAGACCGTTGGGAACAGCGCGGAGAGACGTATTACCGAAACCCCGGTCGTTGGGAGCGTGATTCAAATTTCAAGCTGAAAAAAGAGAAAAAAGAGAAAAAAATGAAAAAAATGAAAAAAGAGAAAAAGGAAAAGCACATGAACCGTTCTAACAACGGCAAAGGACGCGACAAAGATTGAGTTTAGTTGCTCGCGCTTGAAGGGCTCAACTTAAAAGCAGCACGGTCATAACCCAAGGCTACTGCATGGTCTAAGATTAGATTCAAAGTCGTTTGATCTAACTTGTTGTCACGCGCCAGTACCCAGCCAAAAGTACGCTTAGGTTCGCCTACCAGCACCCATTTGTAGTTTGGGTCTAAGGCCAGCACCCAATAGTTGCCATAAAAAGGGCGGAAGAAGCTGACGCGCAGTTTGGCGTTGTTGCTGCCTTCTACGATTTTGGCGATACCGACGGCTTCTGTCGTTTTGCCCTTCGCATCTTTGCATTGGTTTTGCACGCGAAGGTCTTTGCCATCCAATGTGTAAGTGGCTTTGGTGTCAGTGGCGCAATCGCCCTGAAAGCTATTAGGAATCCAAGCCACTTGGTGCCATGTACCCAAATACTTAGCAACATCGACTTGGGCGACAACGGGCATAGGCGCTAGGTTGGCTTCATTTGAAGTGCTGCAGCCTGCCAGCACCGCAACTAGGCTTGCGCTCAAAGCTAACTTGGTTGCTAGTTGATTCAAAGAATTTTTTGTACGAGATAGTTTTTTCATGACTCTATCGTAAACCCAATCAATCATGACGCCATCAAGACGAGCAGTTGGCGGACACCGCTTGCAGGGTTTTGCCCGTTTTAGGGTCAAACACCACCAAATTAACCTGCCGTTCGTGCCCAGGCGTGGCCGCTACACTGCGCAAGGTGAGCTTTTGGAGAGAAGCCGCGCTGTAGTCTCCCACGGGCGTGTACTGGCGCACCACGAAGTCATGCAGCAGCGTTTCACCACTGTTTTCACCCGCTTTGACCTTGGTGACATGGCCGTTTTCAGTGATCGTCCAATAGGCGGACCACATGGCGACTGGATGATTGGCGCCTGCGATGGGGCTGACCACCGCTTCAAACTGGTCTGCACCTGTTTGCATTAGGTTGATTGAACTTGTCGCTATCGCTTTAGTTGCAGGAACAGCTGTGTTGAATGGCCCGAGGCTTCCCCAGCCGCGCCAATCGCCACCATTTAGCACCATTTGCGGGGTGTAAATACCGTTTTGCTTGTTCCAGCTAGATATTTGCCGCTGCCGATTTGTATGGGCGGGCGTGGCAAAGCGGTCTGGCCAGCCGATGTCGTCCCAGTAGTTGACGTGAAAAGCTTGAATGACCGCAGGGTTGGCCGTTGAATTTGTTTCGACGTTAGCTGCAGTTTTAGCTTTCAAGGTACTGAGCCACTTGTCCGCCGGCGGGCACGAGCTGCAGCCTTCAGAGGTATAAAGCTCGACGACGGGTGTAATATGGGTGCCAGAAGCTGATTTACAGGCTATGGAGGCATTAAATTCGGCATTAGCCGGCGTATTTATTGCCTGAAGTGCTATAAAAAATATAGTAAATTTAATCTGCATAGCAAACTCCTTGTGAAGGTATTGCCAGTTGGTCGCACCTATGTACGAACTTCTTACACACCTATTTTTTCGCCAAAGAAAGCTGCGCGGTGGCGTGCAGCGCGTTTGTCAAAGCGTCCAACACATCAGATTCCAAATTCCAGCAATGCCAATACAGCTGAATCGGCAACACCTTGCTTGGCGCGATGTTGACCAATCTACCCGCAGCGATGTGTTCACGCGCTATCAGCTCAGGCACAACGCTGGCTCCCCAACCTGCAATAGCTGCACGCACTTGCCCCTCAGAGCTGGGTACAAAGACTTGGTTAAGCGCAACCCGTTTGAGGCCAAACACATGGTTGACAAACTCGCCCTGCATGTCGTCTTTGCGGTTGAAGGCCACAAAGGGCGTGGCTCGAAAGTTATAGGCGGTCATGCCTTCTGGGTAATGCTTGGCAGCGTAGGCGGGCTCCGCCACCGCGATGTAGTTCATCGCGCCCAGTGGCACGACTTTGCAGCCGCGCAAAGCCAGTTTCAAAGTGGTGACACAGCCCAGCACTTGGCCGCTGCGCAGCCATTCTTGGGTGAAATCTTGGTCATCGGTGATGATTTCTAGCGGCAAGCCCTCGGTGGCCAGTTTGCTCAGCGCGCCCAGTGCCCAGGTGGCGATGCTGTCGGCATTGATGGCGATAGAAATGCGCTCTTCTTCGCGCGAACCACCGAGCGAGCTGGGCGCGAGCTCCTTCAAATCACGCTCCAAATCCGCCCGCAGCAGCCGCATCATTTTGGTGTGTTTCAGCAGCAATTGCCCGGCTTGGGTCGCTTTCAGTGGGCGGCTGCGGACGATTAAAACCGTGCCAACCTGTGCTTCCAAGGCCCGAAGCCGCTGCGACACCGCCGATTGGGTAATGGACAAACGCTGCGCCGCGCGCTCAAAGCCACCTTCTTCGACGATGGCGGCTAGGCATTCAAGGGCGTCGGGGTCAAATGTGCTCATGTTCAGTCTCTTTTTCTCTGTAGATTTCTTGCATTTTCTTCTATTAGCAATCTTGATATTTTTGCTGATAGTTTAATCAAGCTTCTAATTCTTTACAACATAGGTGCAACTTGATGGATACTTTCATTAGCAAAAGTAACGGGGTATAAAAGAGCATGAAAGTTGTTGAAATATGAAAGTTATTGTTCTGGGCGCAGGCATCATCGGCGTCAGCACGGCTTGGCATTTGTTAGAACTCGGGCATGAGGTGACGGTGGTTGACCGCCAGCCAGCCGCTGCTATGGAAACCAGCTTTGCCAACGCGGGGCAAATATCTGTGAGCTACTGCGAGCCGTGGGCGAACAAAGACGCACCGCTCAAAGCCCTGAAATGGATGTTCAGCAATGAATCCCCCTTGCTGTTTCGCCCGCAGCTTCCTACATTTGGGCCATTCGCCAAGTTTGGCGGCGGCTGGCAGCAATGGCGCTGGGGGATGCAGTTTTTGGGGCAATGCAACGATGCTGCCTTTGAGCGCAATGTGCAGCAAATCGTCGCCCTGGGTGCGTACAGCCACCTTGCGCTGAAAGACATTGTTGATGCCACAAACATTGACTACAACCGGCTAGAGCAGGGCATCGCCCATTATTTCACCGACCAACACGCCTTAGTCGCAGCGGGTGAGGCGGCTTTGCTGATGCAAAAGTACGGCGTCAACCGGCAGGTGCTGGGTCGGGATGAGATTCTTAAAATCGAGCCCGCACTGAAGTCATTCGCCTCCCATATCGTCGGCGGCACCTACACCGCAAGTGATGAAAGTGGCGACGCTCGCGTCTTTACGCAAAAGCTAGCCGAGCTTTGCGCCGCCAGAGGCGCTGAGTTTTTGTATAGACATGATGTGGTGGCATTGACTAAGATTGAAAACGCTATAAAATCAGTAGCAGTTAAGGTAATTAATACGACAGCTAGAGGTCTTAATAAGCATAAAAATGAGGCTTCACAGGTGAAAAACCTATCCGCAGATGCTTATGTCGTCGCTTGCGGCTCTTACACCGCGCCGCTGCTGCGCAGGGTTGGCGTGGATGTGCCGATTTACCCAGGCAAAGGCTACAGCGCCACCTTCAAGATTTTAAAACCCGAGTTAGCACCCAAGGTCTCTATGATTGACGACCAAGCCAAATGCGCCATAACCCGCTTGGGCGACCAGCTGCGCGTCGCGGGAACCATAGAAATTGGCGATTACGACAACACGATTGACTCAGATTTGTCACAAATTCGCTGCCGCATGCTGACCAAGCGGGTAGAAACCGTATTGCCTGGCGTGTGCGACACCCGAAGTGTGGAAGAGGGCGGTTCGCCCAACTACTGGGCTGGCTTGCGCCCCGCCACGCCGACGAATATCCCCATCATC
>JAYWCQ010000165.1:0-12628 GCA_043780435.1 Polaromonas sp. | reverse complement strand
CAGGCCAATCTGCTCGATGCATTGCAGTCGGTGGCTGGCATCGTCGAACGGCGTCACACGCTGCCGATCCTGGCCAACGTGCTGTTGCGCAAGAACGGCGGCACGGTCGAGTTCACCACCAGCGACCTCGAGATTCAGGTTCGCACCAGCGCCGAGCTCGGCGGTGATGACGGGCAGCTCAGCACCACGGTGGGCGCGCGCAAGCTGATCGACATCCTGCGCAGCCTGCCGGCCGATCAGGTGGTCACGCTGTCGAGCGCCCAGAACAAGCTCACCTTGCAGGGCGGCAAGAGCCGCTTCACGCTGCAGACGCTGCCGGCGGATGACTTTCCGCTGGTCAACGAAAGCGTCGACTTCGGCCCCACTTTCAGCGTGCCCCAGAAAACGCTGCGCACGCTGATCAACCAGGTGCACTTCGCGATGGCGGTGCACGACATCCGCTACTACCTCAACGGCATCCTGTTCATCGCCGAGGGCCGTACGCTGACGCTGGTGGCCACTGACGGCCACCGCCTGGGCTTGGCGCAGGCGCAGCTCGACACCGACATGCCGAGCAAGCAAGAGGTCATCCTGCCGCGCAAGACGGTGCTCGAACTGCAGCGCCTGCTCAAGGACGAAGAGACCGTGATCGAGATGCGCTTTGCCAACAACCAGGCCAAGTTCGTGTTCAGCGGCATGCAGTTCGTCACCAAGCTCGTCGAAGGCAAGTTCCCCGACTACAACCGCGTCATCCCCAAAAACCACAAAAACGCCATCGTCCTGGGTCGCGTGCCTTTCTTGGCATCGTTGCAGCGTACTGCCATCTTGACCAGCGACAAGTTCAAGGGCGTGCGCCTGAACATCGAGCCGGGCACCCTGCGGGTGGCGTCCAACAACGCCGAGCAGGAAGAAGCCGTGGACGAGCTGGACATTGACTACGGCGGCGACGAGATCGAAATCGGTTTCAACGTCACGTATCTGATTGATGCCCTGAGCAACATGACGCAAGAGATGGTGAAGCTGGAATTGTCTGATGGCAACAGCTCGGCGCTCCTGACCATTCCCGACAACACCTCGTTCAAATACGTGGTGATGCCGATGCGGATTTGATAGCAATGTAAGCAAGTAATACGCCGGCTAGAAGACTAAAAACCCCCTGTACCAAGGGGGTTTGGTCATTCTAAAGTTTAAGAAAATTGCAATCCATTTGCACGTAATCCGTTTTAAGTTAGAGAAAATTTGCCATGACCGAAGAAATTAAACCCATAGCAACCGCTGCTATAACCGCCATCGAAGCACCTGCTGCGGTGATTGTGGAACGCGTCATCGGCGAGGGCGTCAACCTCGGCGACGTCTCCGGTGACAGCGCCAACTACCAGCCCACCATCGACACGAACCAGGCCGGCGCGACCGAGGCCTATGGCGAAGGCTCGATCCAGATCCTCGAAGGCCTGGAAGCCGTGCGCAAGCGCCCCGGCATGTACATCGGCGACACGTCTGACGGCACCGGCCTGCACCATCTGGTGTTTGAGGTGGTGGACAACTCCATCGACGAGTCGCTGGCCGGCCATTGCGACGACATTCTGGTCACCATCCACTCCGACAACTCTGTGTCGGTGGTCGACAACGGGCGCGGCATCCCCACCGGCGTGAAGATGGACGACAAGCACGAGCCGAAACGCTCCGCTGCCGAGATCGCCCTGACCGAGCTGCACGCCGGCGGCAAGTTCAACCAGAACAGCTACAAGGTCTCCGGCGGTCTGCACGGCGTGGGCGTCAGCTGTGTAAATGCCTTGTCGACGATGTTGCGGTTAACGATACGCCGCGACGGCAAAGTGCACGTCATGGAATTCTCTCGTGGCTTTGTGCAAAACCGCATCGTTGAAACGGTGAGTGGTCCAAACGGGGGCGTGGAAGTTTCGCCCATGAAAATCATCGGCGACACCGAAAAGCGCGGTACCGAAGTCCACTTTCTGCCCGACACCAGCATCTTCCAGACCAACAACGACTTCCATTACGAAATCCTGAGCAAGCGCCTGCGCGAACTCAGCTTCCTGAACAACGGCGTCAAAATCCGCCTGAAAGACGAGCGCAGCGGCAAGGAAGACGACTTCTCCGGTGCCGGTGGCGTCAAAGGCTTCGTCAACTTCATCAACAAAGGCAAGCAGGTGTTGAACCCCAACATCTTCCACGCCATGGGCGACCGCCAGTCCGACCAAAACACCAACATCGGCGTCGAAGTAGCGATGCAGTGGAACAGCGGCTACAACGAGCAGGTGCTGTGCTTCACCAACAACATCCCGCAGCGGGATGGTGGTACGCACTTAACGGGGTTACGTGCGGCGATGACCCGCGTCATCAACAAGTACATCGACGACTCCGAAATCGCCAAAAAAGCCAAGGTCGAAGTGACAGGTGACGACATGCGCGAGGGCCTGTGCTGCGTCTTGAGCGTCAAGGTGCCCGAGCCGAAATTCTCCAGCCAGACCAAAGACAAACTGGTTAGCTCCGAGGTGCGCGGCCCGGTCGAAGACATCGTCAGCAAGCTGCTGTACGACTACCTGCAAGAGCGCCCCGCCGATGCCAAAATCATCGTCGGCAAAATCATCGAAGCCGCCCGCGCCCGTGAAGCCGCCCGCAAGGCCCGCGACATGACCCGCCGTAAAGGTGTGCTCGACGGCATGGGCCTGCCCGGCAAACTGGCCGACTGCCAGGAAAAAGACCCGGCGATGTGCGAAATCTACATCGTCGAGGGTGACTCCGCCGGCGGCTCCGCCAAACAAGGCCGTGACCGAAAATTCCAGGCGATTTTGCCTTTGCGCGGCAAGATTTTGAACGTCGAAAAAGCCCGTTACGAAAAGCTGCTCACCAGCAACGAAATTTTGACCTTGATCACCGCACTGGGCACCGGCATCGGCAAAGCCGGCGGCACCACCGGCAATGACGACTTTAACGTCGCCAAGCTGCGCTACCACCGCATCATCATCATGACCGACGCCGACGTGGACGGCGCGCACATCCGCACCCTGCTGCTCACCTTCTTCTACCGCCAGATGACCGAACTGGTCGAGCGCGGCCACATCTACATCGCGCAGCCGCCGCTGTACAAGGTCAAGGCCGGCAAAGAAGAGCTGTATCTCAAAGACGCCCCCGCGTTAGACAGCTTTTTGCTGCGCATCGCCATGAAAGACGCCTCCGTCTTCACAGGCGGCGCAAACCCGACGACGCTGACTGGCGACACATTGAACGAACTCGCCCGCAAACACGCGCTGGCTGAAGCCGTCATCGCCCGCCTGCGCAACTTCATGGACGACGAAGCCCTGCGCGCCGTCGCCGATGGCGTGTCGCTCAACCTCGATACGGTCTCTGACGCCGAAGTCTCCGCCAATGCGCTGCAAGCCTTCCTGCTCAGCATCGGTAGCCACGCCGAAGTGGCCGGCGAGTTCGACGTCCGCACCGACAAACCCATCCTGCGCATCAGCCGCCGCCACCACGGCAACGTGAAAAGCAGCGTTTTGACGCAAGATTTCGTCCACGGTGCCGACTACGCCGCCCTGGCCGAAGCCGCCAACACCTTCCGCGGCCTGCTGGGCGACGGCGCCAAGGTCATGCGCGGTGAAGGCGAGCGCCAGAAGGAAGAGAAAGTCAACGACTTCCGCATCGCCATGAAGTGGCTGTTGGCCGAAGCCGAGCGCACCACCAGCCGCCAACGCTACAAAGGGCTGGGCGAGATGAACCCCTCCCAGCTCTGGGAAACGACGATGGACCCCACCGTCCGCCGCCTTTTGCGCGTCCAAATCGACGACGCCATCGAAGCCGACCGCGTCTTCACCATGCTGATGGGCGATGAGGTCGAGCCACGTCGGGAGTTTATTGAGCAGAATGCGTTGCGGGCGGGGAATATTGATATTTGAGTTTGTAACGCGTCAAACTCAACAAAAAGCCCTCAGCAGAGGGCTTTTCTGTTTTTAGGGTTCAAATATGACTCTAGCCGTCGTATTTATTACCTAACTAGCTATCAAAAACATAGTGAATTCAGCTCTTGGCTGCAACGCTTTGTGCTAAATCCTTCAGCATCATCTGCACAAAATCTGCTTCCTAAACAATCAGAATACCACGGTAAGGGTGCATGTAAATCAGGTGTTTACGATCACCTGTGATTAATAAATCGGCTTTAACGGAAAGCGCCAATGAAAGAAATTTATTATCTTTCGGGTCGCTGCAATCAGTGGCTGTTTCGGTGATGGGTTCAAGTGCGGCGGCGTCTTTATAGATGGTTAAAAAGTCTTCACGGCTGGGTCCACCGGCGGCAAAGTAACGGTCAAACTTTGTGCGCAAAACACCACAGCCAAACGCAATGCGTTGGCAGAGGCTGAATTGGGGTAAATGGCTGCGCTGACGATGATGTTGCTGTCTATGACAACCTTTTTACGGGCGAAACTCATGCACTAGCTTGTTGATATCGTCCATAGACAACTCTGACGCGCTCTGTGGGCATTCTTTAGCCGAGCAGTTAACTAACCCTCTAATTGCGTTTCATCGCGCTTGCGAGTCAGTTCAGAGCCTTCATTGAAGGAAAACAACATCTCCGTAGCTGGCCATCCTGTGTGATGGTTAGCGCTTTGCCTGTTTCCACAAAATCAATCGTTTTCTGAAAACTGGTTTGCACTTGTTCGAACGTGAATGCATCCATAGAAGCTCCCATTTCATAAATTTCAGTGATCTGAATGAAATAACCCCATAAATACTTCTATAGCCAGCGTATTTATTGCCTAAACAGCTATAAAAATCATAGTAACGCTGACTATTTTTTAAGCAAAGTACGCCAAAAAGAACTCATGCAAATCACCCAAACCGTGCCCGCACTTCTTGTTCTCTTATTCTTCTAAGTCTTTATATTAAGATAGTAGTAGTAGTAAGGGCGGCCGGTTTGTGTGGATAAGAGGTTAAACCTGAATCACATCAAGCACTTAACTGGCAGGTGCGGGTGTGGGTAAGGACGCTATTTTGGTGTCACGCGATTCTGGATAACTTTGTGTTTAGTGACTAATCTGTGGATAACTAGGGTTTTATTAGAAACTTATCAACAGATTTATCCTTAAAGGTGAAAAATTAAAAATCCGCGCTACCGCAGCTAAGGACTTCTGGTGCTGAAGTACTTGATCGACCTTTCTTCCAGTAAAATAAGACCAACTCAAGGAGCGCTGCAGCGCCGGTAATGACAATGTTTAGTTATTGCGCGGCGTCAGGCTTGGGTTGCTGCCTCTCGTTTTGGGGCAACCAACGGCGCTCACCAGCTTTTAATGATTCTTTGCTAGGTGAGCCATGACTGATTCCGAGACAACTTCAATCGAGCCCAATTCTTCTGTTGACCATAGCAAGGTGCAACCCATGCGCCTGTCCGGGCTGGAGCCAGTGTTCATCGATGCGAAGACGCTCTTCGTCAACGTCGGCGAGCGCACCAACGTCACGGGTTCCAAAGCCTTTGCGCGCATGATTTTGAATGGCGAGTTTGAACAGGCGCTCTCTGTGGCGCGGCAACAGGTGGAAAACGGCGCACAGGTCATCGACGTGAACATGGACGAAGCCATGTTGGATAGCCAGGCGGCGATGGTGAAGTTTTTGAACCTGATGGCGTCGGAACCGGATATTTCCCGCGTGCCGGTGATGATCGACAGCTCCAAATGGAGCGTGATCGAGGCCGGTCTGCGCTGCGTGCAGGGCAAAGGCATCGTCAACTCCATCAGCATGAAAGAAGGCGAGGCGCAGTTTCTGCACCAGGCCAAACTGTTGCGGCGCTACGGCGCGGCAGCGGTGGTGATGGCGTTTGACGAAAAAGGCCAAGCGGACACCTATGAACGCAAGATCGAGATCTGCGAACGCGCGTACCGGCTACTCGTCGATACCGTGGATTTTCCACCCGAAGACATCATTTTTGACCCGAATATCTTCGCCATCGCCACCGGCATTGAAGAGCACAACAACTACGCGGTCGATTTCATCAACGCGACCCGCTGGATCAAGCAAAACCTGCCGGGTGCGAAAGTCTCGGGCGGCGTGTCCAACGTGTCGTTCAGCTTCCGTGGCAACGACGCGGTGCGCGAGGCCATTCACACCGTGTTTTTGTACCACGCCATCGCGGCGGGCATGGACATGGGCATCGTCAACGCCGGCATGGTCGGCGTGTATGACGATCTGGAGCCGATTTTGAAGGAACGCGTCGAAGACGTGGTGCTGAACCGCACGCCGAATTACAAAGAAGGCGAAGCGCGGCTGGATGCCGGCGAGCGGCTGATCGAGGTCGCCGAATCCGCCAAAGGCGCGGCCAAAGATGACAGCCAGAAACTGGCCTGGCGCGGTACGCTGGATGCGCCGGTCAGCGTCAACTCCCGCCTGAGCCACGCGCTGGTGCACGGTATCACCGATTTCATCACAGAAGACACCGAAGAAGCCTACCAAATCGTGCTGGCCAAAAAAGGCCGACCGCTGCACGTCATCGAAGGCCCGCTGATGGACGGCATGAACGTGGTGGGCGATTTGTTTGGCCAAGGCAAGATGTTTTTGCCGCAGGTGGTCAAGTCCGCCCGCGTGATGAAGCAGGCCGTGGCGCATTTGATTCCGTACATTGAAGAAGAAAAGCGCCTGCAGGCCGAGGCCGGTGAAGATGTCAAGGCCAAAGGCAAGATCATCATCGCCACCGTCAAGGGCGACGTACATGACATTGGCAAAAACATCGTCACTGTGGTGCTGCAGTGCAACAACTTTGAGGTCATCAACCTCGGTGTGATGGTGCCCTGCCACGAGATTTTGGCGCGCGCCAAGGTTGAAGGGGTCGATATCGTCGGCTTGTCGGGACTAATCACGCCGAGCCTGGAAGAAATGCAGTACGTCGCCGCCGAGATGCAAAAAGACGACTATTTCCGCATCAAGAAGATCCCGCTCTTGATCGGCGGCGCAACTTGCAGCCGCGTCCACACCGCCGTCAAAATCGCCCCGCATTACGAAGGGCCGGTGGTCTACGTGCCGGATGCCTCCCGCAGCGTGGGCGTGGCGCAGAGTTTACTCAGCGAGCAAGCCGCTGCCTACATCGCCGAGCTGAACGCCGATTACGACAAAGTGCGCACCCAGCACGCCAACAAAAAGCAAGTGCCGCTGTGGCCCATCGCCCACGCGCGCGCCAACAAAACGCCGATCGATTGGGATATTTACACCCCGACCAAGCCCAAATTCATCGGCCGCCGTGTCTTTAAAAACTTCGATTTGATGGAGCTGGCCAATTACATCGACTGGGGCCCGTTTTTCCAGACCTGGGACTTGGCCGGCCCTTACCCCGCGATTTTGAAGGACGAAATCGTCGGCACCGAGGCCGTGCGCGTCTTATCCGACGGCAAACGCATGCTGAAACGCCTGATCGAAGGCCGCTGGCTGCAGGCCAATGGTGTGCTGGCGTTTTACCCGGCCAACACTGTCAACGACGACGACATCGAAATCTACACCGACGAGACCCGCACCGAGGTGGCGATGACCTGGTACGGCCTGCGCCAGCAGACCGAGAAGCAGATGATCGATGGCGTGATGCGCCCCAGCCGCTGTCTGGCGGACTTTATCGCCCCCAAAATTGCTATCAATAACAAAGCACTCGAGGCAATAAATTCGACGGCTATTGGCAAGAATGGTCATATCAACACGCAGGATCAGCACAACGGCCATGCGGGGCGGCATGATTACATCGGCTTGTTCGCGGTGACGGCCGGTTTGGGTGCGGAGAAGAAAGAAAAATCCTTCCAAGACGATCTGGACGACTACTCCAGCATCATGTTGAAAGCCCTGGCCGACCGCCTGGCCGAAGCCTTTGCCGAGTGCCTGCACCAGCGCGCGCGGACGGATTTGTGGGGCTACGCGCCCGACGAAACCCTGAGCCACGAAGAGATGATCGGCGAAAAATACAAAGGCATTCGCCCCGCGCCCGGCTACCCGGCCTGCCCGGACCACAGCGTCAAAGCCGATATGTTCAAGCTCTTGCAGTGCGAAGACATCGGCATGAGCCTGACCGAGAGCCTAGCCATGCTGCCAGCCGCCAGCGTCAGCGGCTTTTTCTTGGCAAACCCGCAGGCGACCTACTTCAATGTTGGCAAAATCGGCGACGACCAACTGAAGGATATGGTGGCGCGGCGTGGTGTGGTGGAGAAGGATTTGACGCGGCTACTTGCGCCTAACTTATAGCGGCTAACTTGTAACCCGAATCTCCGTCATTCCCGCGCAGGCGGGAATCCACGGTTCGCGCACATGGATTCCCGTCGTTACGGGAATGACAAGCTTTGGGGGATTTAACCCAACCAAGCCCGCACCTGCGCCACCAGCTCGTGCATCGACACGGTGGCATCCACCGTCAGCACCCCCGCCTCGCCCGTCGGCACTTCCAGCGTCGCAAACTGGTTGTCCACCAGTGTCACAGGGAAAAAGTGACCATCTGCCACGGCGCGTGATGACACCCGCGCTAACGCCGTTGCGGGGCTGATGTCCAGGTAGACGAATCGTAAATTTGGTTTGCAGCTGCGCAAGGTGTCGCGGTAGCTTTTCTTCAAAGCGGAGCAGCTTAAAACGATGTGCTTGTCAGTGCAGCGTGCGAGTGCTTCGCCCAAGGTGACCAGCCAACCCGCGCGGTCTTGGTCGGTCAGCGGCGTGCCTTGTGCCATTTTTTCTTGGCTGGCGGCGGGGTGAAAAGCATCGCCCTCCAGCATAGTGCATCCCAAATCTTGCGCAATCGCTTGCGCCAAAGACGATTTACCGCAGCCAGAAACCCCCATCACAACCAAAGAATGCGTAGCAAGCGAGGCCGGCGATGTAACTGTTTTTGACATATTGCAAGAGGATAACCCAATTCAACAGCGCGTAAACTACGTCCCATGGCTAAATACAACCTGGCTCCGGCCGTTCCGCGCATTCCCGTCATCGCCGCCTTGGTTGCTTTGGTGATCTACACCCTGACCCGTTTGGGGCTGGCCGTTTTTACGGGCTTCGAAGGGGCGGGTACGGCTATGCAGTTCAAAGGCTTTGACGCCGTGCCGTTGCCGCTGTGGCCTGAAATTTTCTTCAAAGGTCTGTGGTTTGACCTGTGCGTCATCAGCGTCTTGATCGCGCCCATTTGTTTGTACGAAGCCGTGCTGCCGAATACTTGGCGCAAAAAGGGCTGGCACAAAGCGCTTCGTTTCACCTATTTGTGGTTGGCGATTGCGCTGCTGCTGTTTGGTGCGGTGGCAGAAGCGACCTTTTGGCTGGAGTTTTCGACGCGTTTCAATTTCATCGCGCTGGACTATTTGATCTACACCTCAGAGGTGATTGGTAATATCCGCGAGTCCTACCCCGTCGGTCAAATATTGGCGGCTATCGGCGCGGTCGCCGCCGTGCTGCTGCTGGCCATCAGCGCTGGCGTCAACCGTGCGGATGCCAACGGCGTCACGGTCTTGCAACGCATTGGCTTGGCGCTGTTTGTCTGCTTCGTGCCTGTGTTGATGATGTATGCGGGCAACGTTGACCAAATGGAAAAACAATATGTGCCAACTTTGAGCGAAGCGACGACGAGCCAGCTGCCCGCCGAGGTACGCAAACTCGCGGGTATTCCGCAAGACGGCGCAGTCAACCCGAAAAATGCGTACGCCACCGAGCTGTCAGGCAATGGCCTGTTCACCATCGCCGCCGCCCAGCGCCGCAACGAGCTGGACTACGACAAGTTTTACCGCACCATGCCACAAGCGCAGGCGAATACCGCGCTGGTCGCCATGGGTGTGAAGCGCACCTCCTTGGGCGATACGCGCAAAGCCGATTTGAGTGACGAGCCCGCCACCAACGTCACCCCGTTCAGCAGCAAGCCTAAAAACATCATCATGATTTCGGTTGAAAGCCTGTCGGCAGAGTTCATGGATTCTTACGGTGGCACCAAGGGCTTGACCCCAGAAATGGACAAACTCGGCAAAGCTGGCATGAAGTTTGACCGCCTGTTTGCCACCGGCACCCGCACCGTGCGCGGCTTGGAAGCACTGTCGCTGGGCACACCGCCCATCCCCGGCCAAGCCATCGTACGCCGTCCCGCACATGACCATTTGTCCACCATGGGCGAGCTGCTCAAACACCAAGGTTTTGCCACCTTCTTTTTCTACGGCGGTTATGGCTATTTTGACAACATGAACGCCTATTACGCAGCCAACAACTACCGCGTGGTGGACCGCACCGACATCCCCAAAGACAAAGTCGGCTTCGAAAACGTCTGGGGCGTGGCCGACGAGTATTTGTTTGACCATGCCATCCGCACGCTGGATGACAGCAGTGAAAAAGGCACCGACGGCAAACCTTTCTTTGCCCAAATCATGACCACGTCCAACCACAGGCCGTATACCTACCCCGCAGGCCGTATCGATATTCCGTCCCCCGGCGGGCGCGACGGCGCGGTGAAATACACCGACTACGCGATCGGCAAATTCATCAAAGACGCGTCCAAAAAGCCGTGGTTCAAAGACACGCTGTTTGTCATCGTGGCCGACCACTGCGCCTCTGCCGCTGGCAAAACCCGCCTGCCGGTGACGGGCTACCACATCCCGCTGATTTTCTACGCCCCAGGTTTGTTGAAACCGACCGTCTTTAGCCCGATAGTCAGTCAGATCGACATTGCCCCCACGCTGATGGAGGTTCTGGGTAAAAACGGCAGCGCCCAGTTTTTCGGACAATCCTTTTTCGATCCCGGTCCGCCCGCTGAGCGCGCCTTTATCAGTAACTACCAGGCCTTGGGCTATTTGAAAAACAATATGCTGACGGTGCTACTGCCTAAGCAGGTCGTAGAGGGCTACCTGGTCGACCCCAAAACGCTGGCCACCACACCCTCGCCCGTCAACCCACAGCTGCTGGACGAAGCCATTGCGTACTACCAGACCGCCTCCAAGGCCTTCAAAACGGGGGCGTTAAAAGCACCGTTTTACAAAGAAGTCGAACCATCCAAGCCCTAGGTTCTGCCAGTCGAGTTATCAGTATTGATGGTGAAAGGCCTCGTCATTGTCTTAAATAGATTTATGTGGTTAAATTTCATGCAAATTTAGAAACGGATTTAATGGACTCGCCACTGATACACCACATATACACCAGCGCCGCAACGCTGTACTTCGAGTCCCATACGTTACTTTCTTTGCTGGAAAAAGCCCGCGCCAAAAATGCCAGTTTGGGCGTTACTGGTATGCTGCTGTTTGAAAATGGCAGTTTTTTCCAGATTCTGGAGGGCCCGGAAGCAGCTGTCGACGCTCTTTACAAAACAATCGCCCAGGACAATCGTCACGAGAAATGCGTGACGATTATCCGAGAGCCCATAGCCAAGCGTGCTTTTGCTGAATGGACCATGGGTCTCGGTGGCACCAATGCGCAAGAGTTGGATGAAATTGTGGGTTTGAATGACTTTTTTACCAGCGGCAAGAGCTTTGAAGGCACCAGCCTCGGGCGTGCCAAGAAACTGCTGGATGCGTTCCGCCAGGGACGTTGGCGCTCCAAAGTAAATTACACCAAGCCGGTAGAAACCAATTTGATAGCCAAAGAAGTTTTTGAAGAGTTACCAGTTCCAGTCATTCCCCATTCCCCATTCCAGATTAGTATGAATTTGAAGAAGGGTTTACCAGAGTTTTCATTTGCTTTCCAACCGATCGCAAATATTCGTACTGGCGAAATCAAGTCCTACGAAGCCTTGGTCAGAGGCAAAAACGGGGGGTCTGCCGCCGAGGTATTTGACAAGATTTCAGAAGAAGATAAATACCGGTTTGACGAAATTTTGCGAATATCGGCAATTGCGCTGGCCGGGAAACTCGGCATCAAGTGCGATCTGAATCTGAACTTTCTTCCGCGCAGCCTGTCGTCCTCTCCAACCGCCATATCTTCGACTGTGGATGCCGCCAAAAAGGCAGGCATCCCTTCGAGCTCCATCAATATTGAAATCACAGAAAAAGAGATCATTGAAAATGTCGAGTGGTTTCGGGACAGCATTGTCAAATATCGGCATGAAGGCGTGAAATTTTCTCTTGATGACTTTGGCGCGGGCTACTCCGGGCTGAATCTTCTGGCAGATTTCCAACCCGAAAGCATCAAGATAGATATCACCTTGGTGCGCGACATTGATACCAATGGTCCCCGCCAAGCCATTGTGCGGGGCATTCTCAGAACCTGTCAGGATTTGGGCATTGATGTCATTGCAGAAGGCGTGGAAAGCAATGCCGAGTGCAAATGGTTCTTCGACGAAGGCATTGAGTTGATCCAAGGATATTTTCTCGCCAAACCAGGCTTTGAGGCATTGCCGATCCCGCAGATGCCCAAGTACTTCTCTAATTAAGCAGTTATTCCTAGCCACTCCAAGCGCTCCCTGAGGTTAGCAAATGATGGACTATATCGGTGAATTCTTAACTTATTGCTTGTAAATCTTAGCCGACTAAGCATTCAGCAGCATACCTATGTGCAAGTCATGTCGCCCGCCCCCGTCAACACCCAGCTGATGACTGAGGCCATCGCCTACTACCAAACCGCTTCCAAAGCCTTCAAAACCGGCGAACTGAAAGCCCCGTTTTACGTCAAACCCACGGCAACAGACCCCGCCCAGAAACCTTTTCAGAGCCCCTGAAACCAC
>JAYWCQ010000164.1:0-4449 GCA_043780435.1 Polaromonas sp. | reverse complement strand
ACCATGATGCCGCTCTTGGTCGGCACGTTCGGGTGCAGTTCTTTGAATTTTTTGAGCAAGTTCAGGCTGAATTGGTAGTCTGAACCCGGGCGCGCCTCTTTGTACAGGCGCGGCGCAGTTTCCAGGTTGTGGTTCATCACATCCGGAGGTGCCAATTTCAAAATCTCCAACGCGCGGTCATCACGACCCCGGAAATCGGGCACCAGCACCTCGATTTGGGTGGTCGGGGAGAGTTCGCGGATGTTTTTGATGCAATCGACAAAATGCTGCGCCCCGCCATCGCGCAGGTCGTCGCGGTCAACCGAGGTGATCACCACGTATTTCAGCTTCAACGCCGCAATGGTTTTGGCCAGATTCATCGGCTCATCCACATCCAATGGGTCAGGTCGACCATGGCCAACGTCGCAAAACGGGCAACGGCGTGTGCATTTGTCACCCATAATCATGAAAGTTGCTGTGCCTTTGCCAAAACACTCGCCGATGTTCGGGCAACTGGCTTCTTCGCACACTGTCACCAGCTTGTTGGCGCGCAAGATGTCCTTGATTTCGTAAAAACGTGTGGAGGGCGAACCGGCTTTGACGCGGATCCAATCCGGCTTCTTCAGCACCTCGCCCGGCACCACCTTGACGGGGATGCGCGACAGCTTGGCACCAGCTTTTTGCTTGGCCAGCGGGTTGTAATCGGCTTGCGACTGCGATTCACGAATGACAGGATTAACAACTGGCATCGCGTGAGGACTAGCGGCAGGGTTGATGGTGGTTTCAGGCATGGTCATGGTGTTGTTCAATTCAAGGCGCTAATTTAACGCGCTAACTCAGGGTGTTAGGTAGGACACAAGCTTCTGGCTCAACACGCCAGCCGCCTCGTCCCAAGAGCAAGATACCCCTATTGTAGAAAGATCTACGGTCTGCAGCCCAGAATAACCACAGGGGTTGATGCGAGAAAAGGGTTCTAAGTCCATATTAACGTTCAATGCCAACCCGTGGTAAGTGCAATGCCGGCTGACTTTGATGCCCAAAGCCGCGATTTTGCCTAATCCGGTGAAATCAATGGCATTCATTGAGGCTAGATTCCCATTGTTTGGATTCTCAGCCGTTTTTTTCTGCGGTCGCTGCTCCAAAAGCGCGTGCGAGCTGGGGTCGTCCAGCCGCACATAAATCCCGGGCGCTCCCGCCACACGGTGCCCCGTCACGTTGAAATGCGCCAAGGTGCGAACGACAGCTTCTTCGAGCCGATAGACGTATTCTTTGACAAAATACCCCGCCCGTTTCAAATCAATCAGCGGGTACGCAACCACCTGCCCCGGCCCGTGGTAGGTCACCTGCCCACCCCGGTTGGTTGGGATGATGGGGATGTTGCCAGCGGTCAAAATATGCTCTGTTTTGCCCGCCAAGCCTTGCGTGAAGACCGGATTATGCTCACAAATCCATAGCGCATCAGGCAATAAATACGCCGGCTGAAGGCTGTTTTCGATGGTATTTTCTGAGGTTTTTTCAGCATGCCGCTGCGTCGTGTACAGCTGCATGGCTTCGTAGATTCGCAGGTAATCTACGCGTCCTAGAAAACGGGTATCCATGGTTGTGATGTCGCTTTTTATGTTGTGTTTTTATGCCGCTAAAAGCGCATCAAGCTGCTGTTTCATATTTAAACCGTCGCGGTGCAGCACGTTGCCGCTGGCGGGGCGTTTGTCGCCCTGAATCAGTAAATTATCGGTATTTATGCCGTTTTTAGTGCCATTTTTGTCTCTAGCCGGCGTATTTATTTCCTGAGGTGCTATTGAATTAGTAGTATTTTCAGGGTTGGAGATGTGAACGGATACCTGTTCCAGCAGCCGATACGGCACTTTGGCGGCGGTGGTGAAGGCAGAGGCGCGGTTGAGCGAGTCTAGGGTGGGCATCTGGCTAGAGCACCATCTTCACCATCGGATGCGTGGACAGCGTGCGGTACAGCTCGTCCAGCTGCTCGCGGCTGGTGGCGGTGATGTTGAGGGTGATGCCTAAGTAGTTGCCGCCCTTGCTCTCCCGTAATTCCAGCGTCGTAGCGTTAAAGGTGGGGTCAAATTCGTGCGCAACCAAGGTGATGGCATGCACAAAACCGTCCACTTTCGCGCCCATGACCTTGATCGGGAAAGCGCAGGGGTAGACGATGAGGGATTCTTCGACCACTGGCACTGTTGGGACGGTAGGCTTGTTTGTTTCGGGAGCGTTCATGCTGCAATTATCGCGCTGCAAGTGTGTTTTTGCTTTGGCGTTTCGCAAATTGGCGTGATTCGCCAATGGCTAAAAGGCCAAAATCAGCCTCTGTCAGATTCAAAGCCTGCCGTGCGATGACCAAGTCACGCGGTGGTCGGTCCAGCGGCTCGTCGGTGAGCGCAAAGGTGCCCCAATGCACGCCAATGCTGCGTTTCGCGCCCACATCTTGGTGAATCCGCACCGATTCCATGGGGTTGACGTGCTGCTGTGACATGAACCAGCGCGGCTCGTACCCGCCTACGGGCACCAAAGCGAGGTCAAATCCGCCGCCCAGTGCCTCGGATTGGCGCGGGGCAAACTGCTTGGCCGTGTCGGCAAAATCGCGGCTGTAGCCGGTGTCGCCGGCGTAATACCAGTGAAAATCTGCACCCAGTACGGCCCAGCCGCCCCATAAGGTGGCGCTTCGGTCGTTGATGCTGCGGGCAGACCAGTGTTGTACGGGAGTCAGGTGAAACTCCACACCTTGAATCGTGTGGTGCTGCCACCAGTCCAGCTCGACCACGCTGTCGATACCAATGCCGTTAAACCACGCTTTAAGTCCTAATGGCACGATAAACAGCGTTGTCTTGCCTGCTGCTTTGGCTTTTTCGTCCAGCAAAGCCACGCTGGCTCGGTCTAGGTGGTCGTAGTGGTTGTGGGAGATCAGCACCGCGTCTATGTCAGGCAAATCAGCCATCGCCACGCCGGGCGGCTGGGCGCGCTTGGGGCCAAAAAGTTGCACGGGCGAGGCGCGCTCAGAAAAAACCGGGTCTACCAACACGGTCAAACCACTGGCCTGCACCAAGGCGGTGGCGTGGCCCAGCCAGGTGACCGTGGGTGAAGCTGGGGCTTTGAGCAGGGCAAGATCAGCTTGAACGCTGGGCGTGGGGCTGTTGGCCGTTTTGTCTATGCCCCAAGATTCCCACTGCCAGCGCAAAAAATCGCCAAACGACTTGTTGACCTCTGGCGTGTAGTTGTTTTTGAAGCCTGTAGGCGTGTGGTGCGCCTTGCTTACAATGTCATTTTGTGCGTTTGAGTTGCTGAAAAACGCCAAAATTGCTATACTTATAATAGCAATAAAGGCATATCTTACGCCGGCTAGAGGCCAATTTTGCATGTAAAAATAGATGGCCTAAAGGTTTAATGAAAAGTTAGCGCAGAAAAAACACAGCAGCAATAGCCAGCCAGCCAAGAACGAAATTGGTTTTCACTATCGCTTGGATTTGCCCCAAGCGTCGCCCCGCTTCCGGCCAGTCAGTGGCGGCAACAGCCAGTTTTAAACGCTTGAACGGTCCAAAATAGACGTGGCCAAACAGGGCAAACATCAGCAATCCGATGCCCAGCATCGCATGCCAGCCCAGTGGTGCAGCCTTCATGCCGACGGCCATCAGCATCCCCGTGCCGGTGACCAGCAAAGCCGCGATACTGAGCCAAACCAAGGGGAAAAATCGCCCCATCACACCCGCCATCAAGGGTATGCGCAAGGCGGGTTGCAATTTCTCAGTGGCGACCGGGCGCAAGATCCACAACATGAACGTCATGCCGCCCATCCAAACGATGGCACCTGCAAGGTGGAGGAATTTGGAGAGGAGATAGACCATGGGCTTCTTTCAAAAATGAGTCTGTATTTTGCACGTGGTGTTGAATTTTTGCGTCAATTTGTGTCAATTCCCTCAGCGGTGCTTGGTTTTGGTGCGATATTTGACACAGGGGTCTAGACAAGTGTGCGGGTTTATACGTATAATCAATGGCTGTGCCGAGTTACATATGTTGACAACTACTCTGTTATCTAAATATCTAGCGAAGCAAAAGGCTTCGCGGGAAGCTGTGCGAACAAAGCCATTGAATGCAGGCGTTAGAGCAAATGCGTTTGACGATGTCGATGCAGAGTCTCAGCGTGAGCCGGAGCGTTTGACCGCTGGTCAAGCGCAAGAGTTGCGCGTAAGACTGGGTAAGACTGGCTCGTTAATATCACCGTGGCAAATCATTGTGGGCCAGTTGTTGGCTGGTGCGGTGTTTGCGGTGGTGGCATGGTTAATCACTGGCAAGTCCAGTGTGGCGGTTTCAATGGCTTACGGCACGTTGGCTGTGGTTGTTCCGGCAGCGGTGTTTGCAAGAGGGCTGATGAGTCAGTTTTCAAGTTTGAACGCGCTTACCGCCGGCTTTGGGTTTTTTGTGTGGGAAATGATCAAGATTGTGGCGACTGTGGTGTTGATA